>NZ_RQVA01000014.1:0-50090 GCF_003992255.1 Veillonella sp. CHU110
ATATATTTTTGCTATAATTAATATATAATAAAAATGAACTAATTGATACATTTAATATTGACGATTGTTTATAAATAATGTATCATATATTTTGTAGAAAGGCGTATAGATGAGTTTACATTATAATCAAAGTTATAGTAAAGAAGAAATAGCTAATATGCTAAAACTAGTGTATGAATGTGTTGAATGTGGAATGTATTCCGTTTCAAGAAATGTAAATCGCCAAGAAAATATAGACTTTATTAATGAATACAACATACGTAGTGAAAAGATAGAATCAATTTTAAATAATCTCACAGTAGATGACTTTTGTCATACATTACAGAATACAAAAGCAGGGTATGAATATGAAAAGCTCTATGTATTTGTACCGCAGGTAGAACTATTTGAAGCTGATGGAGTAGCGATTAAAGTAGATATTTATATAAAAACTAATATAATGAATACATCTAAAGGTAATCGAATGGTGGTGATTTCTTTTCACAAGAGAAATAAACCTATACAGTATGCATTTAGATAGCCTAGAAAAGAGGATATGATCATGGAAAGCCAAAGAGTGTTTTGTGAAGAATGTAGAAATGATGTTAATTATGTAGTAGAAGAAACACAAATGGTGGGGGCAATTAAAGGTGAAAATTATGAGTATATGGGGAAAGTTGCACACTGCGTTGATTGCCAGTCTGAAATCTATGTAAGTGAAGTGCATGATTTTAATTTAAAAGCATTATATGATGAATATAGAAAGAAGAACGATATTATTTCATTAGAACATATTCGGGAGATTTGTAAAAAATATGCAATTGGTAAAAGGCCGCTTTCATTATTGCTGGATTGGGGAGAACAGACTTTTTCGCGTTATTATGAGGGAGATATTCCAACGAAACAGTATTCTAAATTATTAAAAGGAATATATGAAGATCCACATGCTTATTATGAGATATTAGAAAAAAATAAAAATAACCTAACATCAGAAAAAGCCTATCAAAAAAGCAAACGTGCGGTTCAACAATTGATTGGGCAAGTTGAAAATGAAGATAAAAAGATTAATCATGTGATTGCATACCTACTTAGTGAATGTGAAGATATTACGCCACTAGCGTTGCAAAAGTTATTGTATTACGCACAAGGCTTTTACTATGCATTCTATGATAGATTTTTGTTTATTGAGGATTGCCAGGCATGGGTCCATGGCCCTGTATATCCTGAAGTATATCATCAATATAAGGACTACCGGTTTAATCCGATTAAAAACAATATGCAGGAAATATTCTCAGATTTTGTAGTATCTGAAATAGCTATTTTGGATAGTGTTGTGAAATACCTTGGTTGCTATAGCGGAAAGGTACTCGAGTGGTTTACTCATTCGGAGGAGCCATGGTTATCAGCGAGAGGAAAGTATAAAACGTTTGAGCCTTCTGATGAGGTTATCTATAAAGAAGGCATAGGTAAATATTTCAAACATGTAAAATCAACTTATAATATGATAAAGCCTAGTGATATTAAACTATATGCAGAATCAATGTTTATACAAATCTAAAATCAGACAGAGCGAGTAATCGCTCTGTTTTTGTTTAAAAAACTTGCACCAACCCCTCTATTCTTGTAAAATAGAACTATAATAAATCATTTGTTGTAATATACTTTAGGAGGACTTGATTATGGCAGTGAAGATTGGTATTAATGGCTTTGGTCGTATTGGTAAATGCGTCATGCGCGCGGCTCTTAACAACCCAGAGGTGGAAGTGGTAGCCATTAATGATACTGGTGATATTGAAGGTTCCGCTTTACTGTTTAAACATGACTCAATTCATGGCAATTTAAGCTGTGACGTGTCTGTAGAAGGCGAATATTTAGTGGTAGACGGCAAAAAAACACGTGTATTCTGTGACCGTGATCCAGCAAACTTAGACTGGTCCTCCGAAGGGGTGGAAGTGGTTATCGAATGTACAGGTGTGTTCCGTTCTCGTGAAAAAGCAGCGGCTCATCTTGGTGGCACTGTTAAAAAAGTAATTATTTCTGCACCAGGAAAAGACGAAGATAAAACTATCGTTATGGGTGTAAATGAAAGTGAATATGATCCAGCTACGCATCATGTTGTATCTAATGCAAGCTGTACAACAAACTGTTTAGCTCCATTTGCAAAAGTATTGCACCAAGAATTTGGTATTAAACGTGGTATGATGACAACAGTGCACTCTTATACCAATGACCAACGTGTATTGGATGCACCACATAAAGACTTACGTCGTGCTCGTGCAGCTGCGATGTCCATTATTCCTACTACCACAGGGGCAGCAAAAGCAGTGGCATTAGTATTACCTGAATTGAAAGGTAAATTAAATGGATTTGCTCTTCGTGTACCTACACCAAATGTGTCTGTTACAGATTTAGTAGTAGAACTTGAAAAAGAAGCAACTAAAGAAAGCATCAATGCTGCATTCCGCAAAGCAGCTGAAGGTGAGTTAAAAGGTATTCTTGGCGTATCTGATTTGCCATTAGTATCCAAAGACTTTAATGGTGATGCTCGTAGTTCTATCGTAGACGCAGATTTGACAATGGTGATGGAAGGCAATATGGCAAAAGTAGTAGCATGGTATGACAATGAGTGGGGCTATTCCTCTCGTATTGTTGACCTAGCTGTGTACATGAGCAAACGAGGCTTATAATCTGTTGGGGACTACGAGAGTAGTCCCTTTTTGTCATGTTTATTGTATATACATAGGAGACAGTATGAAACTTTCACTAGCAAATATGAATGTAGCGAACAAAACAGTATTTGTTCGAGTTGATTTTAATGTGCCTCTGAAAGACGGCGTTATCACTGATGATACACGGATTCGTGCGACCTTACCTACATTGCGCCATTTGATTGACCAAGGTGCAAAAGTTGTCATCACATCCCATTTAGGCCGTCCAAAAGGAGAACGCAAACCAGAGTTTACCCTAGCGCCTTGCGCGAAACGATTGAGTGAATTATTAGAACAACCAGTTCGCTTTGTAGAAGATTGCATCGGTGATATCCCAGCAAAGGCTGTGAGTGAAATGCAATCTGGGGATGTAGTGGTATTGGAAAACCTCCGTTTCTACAAAGAAGAAGAAAAAAATGATCCTACTTTTGCCAAAGCCCTAGCAGACTTAGCAGAAGTGGGCGTGAATGATGCCTTCGGGGTATCTCATCGTGCCCATGCCTCTGTGGAAGGGATTACGAAATACTTACCAATGGGAGCTGGTTTCTTGTTAGAAAAAGAAATCCACTATGTGGGTGGTGCTGTAGAGCATCCTGAACATCCATTTGCAGCTATCATCGGTGGCGCCAAAGTAAGCGACAAAATTGAAGTTATTTCTAACTTGTTGCCAAAAGTAGAAGTGTTGATTATTGGCGGCGGTATGGCAAATACGTTCGTAGCGGCCCAAGGTCATAATGTGGGTACTTCCTTAGTGGAAGCTGATAAATTTGAGTTGGCTCGTGAATTAATTGCTCGTGCGAAAGAAACAAATACGAATTTGTTGTTACCAGTAGATTTCGTTGTAGCTGATGCTTTCAGTGAAACGGCTAATCATAAGGTAGTGGATGCCACAGCTATTGAAGATGGTTGGATGGCATTAGATATTGGACCGAAGAGCCGTGAGTTATTTGCTGAGGCCTTGGCACCGATGAAGATGATTGTTTGGAATGGTCCTATGGGAGTGTTCGAAATGGAAGCCTTCGCAGGTGGTACGAATGCCGTAGCGAAAGCAGTAGCAGAGGCAAGCGCAACTACAATTGTAGGTGGTGGTGATTCTGTAGCGGCTATTGAAAAAAGTGGGTTAAGCCACAAAATTTCTCATATTTCCACTGGTGGCGGTGCGTCCTTAGAATATTTAGAAGGCAAAGTGTTACCAGGCATTGCAGCCTTACAAGAGGCTTAGGAGGTTATCATGCGACAACCGATCATTGCAGGAAACTGGAAAATGCATATGACGAATACGGAAGCGACTGTATTCGTAGAACAATTGAAAACATTAGTAGCGAATGCTAACTGTGAAGTGGTGGTATGCCCTCCGTTTACAGCTATCAGCACTGTAGCTGATTTAGCGGAAGACACCAAGGTTCGTGTAGGGGCCCAAAATGTGTTCCATGAAGAATCTGGTGCCTATACAGGGGAAGTATCTCCTTCGATGTTGACGGACTTAGGCGTGTCCTACGTAATTGTGGGGCACTCTGAACGACGCTCTATCTTTAAAGAAGTAGATCGCTGCGTCAATAAGCGTGTGCGTATCGTCTTGCAACATGGCATGAGTCCTATTCTTTGCGTAGGTGAAAGCTTAAATCAACGTGAAAGCGGGGAAACGGTGGCGTTCATTCATTCCCAACTAGAAATGGGATTACATGGAGTGCCAGCCGAAGAAATGACGGAAGTTGTCATTGCCTACGAACCGATTTGGGCCATTGGTACAGGTCGTACAGCCACAGCGGAACAAGCAGGCGAAGTATGCCAAAGCATTCGTGAGAAAATCGCCGCTATGTACACACCTGACATTGCAGAACAAGTACGTATTCTCTATGGTGGCAGTGTAAAACCAGAGAATGCGAAAGATATTTTAGCCCAACCTCATGTAGATGGGGCTTTAGTGGGCGGTGCTTCCTTGGAAGCAGAGTCTTTTACGGGAATTATTAACGCCTGTTAACATAGGTTTGAGGTAGAGTATGGCAAAATTAAAAGGACCAGTGATGCTAACCATCCTTGATGGATTCGGCATTGGGGACGGTCAAGACCCAACGAATGCGGTAGTTCAAGCGAACCCCCGAACATTTTTAGACCTATGGGACACGTGTCCTCACACTTTATTAGAAGCATCTGGTATGGCCGTAGGCTTACCGGATGGACAAATGGGAAACTCTGAAGTAGGCCATTTGAACATCGGCGCTGGACGTATTGTGTATCAAGAATTGACACGCATCACAAAAGAGGCGCAAGAAGGCACCTTATTTACTCGTCCCACCTTGGTGAAAGTTTATGAAGAAGGAGCTAAACAAGCTTTACATCTAGTAGGCTTATTGTCGGATGGTGGTGTTCATTCCCACATTGACCATTTGAAAGCCTTACTTCGTGGCGCTAAGGGTGCCGGTGTAGGAACTGTTTACATTCATGCATTCTTGGATGGTAGAGATGTACCACCACAAAGTGCATTGGCCTATATTGATGATATTGCGGCATACTGTAAGGAATTGGGCTTAGGCTCCATTGCGACAGTAGGCGGTCGTTATTATGGAATGGACCGTGACCAACGTTGGGAGCGAGTGCAATTAGCGTATAATGCCATGGTTTCTGGCATCGGTACAGCAGTGACTTGTGCTCATGAAGCGGTGGAACGCAGTTATGCAGAAGAAACGACAGATGAATTTGTCATTCCATCTGTAGTGGAAGGGTATAAAGGTATGCAAGATGGTGATGCGATCTTGTTCTTTAACTTCCGTCCTGACCGAGCTCGCCAATTGGTGCGTGCTGTGGTGGATCCAACATTTACCGGATTTGAACGAAACCATGTCTTGCAAGGTTCCTATGTGGCGAGCATGACTCGGTACGAAGCGGACTTGCCAGTACCTGTGGTGTATGATAAAGAACTCCTTACAGATACTTTAGGAGAAGTGTTATCCAAGGGTGGCTATCGCCAATTGCGCATTGCAGAAACAGAGAAATATGCCCATGTAACATATTTCTTCAATGGTGGTAAAGAAGATGTATTCCCTGGGGAAGATCGAATATTGGTACCATCTCCGAAGGTAGCTACCTATGATTTGCAACCAGAGATGAGTGCTCCAGAGGTAACGGAAAAAGTAGTTGCCGCCATTCGCAGTGGCGAGTATGATATGATTATCTTGAACTATGCGAACCCAGATATGGTAGGTCATACGGGTGATTTCGAAGCTGCAAAACAGGCAATTTTGGCCGTAGATGCAGGGCTTTCAGAAATTGTGAAAGCCATTCAAGATATGAATGGTCAATTATTAATTACAGCAGACCATGGAAATTCTGAGGTTATGGTGGACCATAGCACAGAAATTCCGCACACGGCACATACGACGAATCCGGTGCCATTCATTTTAGTGGGCGCCCCAGAGGGTGTGACATTGCGACCAGGTCGGCTTTGTGATTTAGCACCAACCATGTTGGCATTAGGTGGTATTGAGCAGCCTGAAGCGATGAGTGGTGAAAGTTTGTTAGTACAATAAGGAGAAGTAACAATGGCAGTAATTACTGATGTATACGCAAGAGAGATTATGGATTCCCGTGGCAATCCAACAGTAGAAGTAGAAGTGTATTTGGAAGACGGTACGATTGGCCGTGCTGCAGTTCCATCTGGTGCTTCCACAGGTCAATTTGAAGCGGTAGAGTTGCGTGATAGCGATTCTCCACGTTATTTAGGCAAAGGTGTATTGCAAGCAGTAGCGAATGTGAACGACATCATTGCACCAGCGATCTTAGGTTTCGATGCGTCTGAACAAGTGGCCATTGACCGCATTATGATTGAATTGGATGGCACGCCTAATAAAGCAAAATTAGGTGCTAATGCTATTTTAGGTGTATCTATGGCGGTAGCCCGCGCAGCAGCTGAATCCTATGATTTACCATTGTTCCAATACCTTGGTGGTACCAATGCAAAAGAGTTGCCAGTACCAATGATGAACATTCTAAATGGTGGTGCTCATGCAGATAATAACGTGGATATTCAAGAGTTCATGATTATGCCAATTGGTGCTACAAGCTTTATGGAAGCATTGCGTTATTGTGCAGAAGTGTACCATACATTAAAAGGTGTATTGAAAGCAAAAGGGTTGGCTACTGGTGTAGGTGATGAAGGTGGCTTTGCGCCTAATTTAGGTTCTAACGAAGAAGCATTGCAAGTGATTACAGAAGCTGTCGAAAAAGCGGGTCTTGTAGTAGGTAAAGATATTGTATTTGCTATCGATGCAGCATCTTCTGAATTCTACAAAGATGGCAAATACCATTTAGCTGGTGAAGGTAAAGTAAAAACAGCTGCTGAAATGGTAGAATACTACGCAGAACTTTGCGAAAAATACCCAATTTACTCCATTGAAGATGGTTTAGCAGAAGAAGATTGGGAAGGCTGGAAATTATTGACAGATCGCCTTGGCAAAACTGTTCAATTAGTAGGTGACGATTTATTCGTAACGAATACAGAACGCTTGTCTCGTGGTATCAAAGAAGATACAGCGAATGCGATCTTGATCAAAGTGAACCAAATCGGTACGTTGACAGAAACATTCGATGCTATTGAAATGGCAAAACGTGCAGGCTATACAGCAGTGATCTCTCACCGTTCCGGTGAAACAGAAGATTCCACAATTGCTGATATTGCTGTAGCAGTGAACGCTGGTCAAATTAAAACTGGTGCCCCAGCTCGTTCCGAACGCGTAGCGAAATACAACCAATTACTTCGCATCGAAGATATGTTGGCAGAAACAGCGCAATACCGTGGTGGCGATGTGTTCTATAACATCAAACGATAAGAATATATGAAAATGAAAAAGGACCCTGCGGGGTCCTTTTTGTATAAAATCTATATGTATTTTCCGTATACTGCTGGAAGTTCCTGTAAGAATAAACTATAATTAGGAGCCTGACGTTGGTTTAATACGGCAAGAATGGTAACTGTATGATGTATTTCGTTGATACTATAATAAATGTCATATTTCTCGAAAGAATAGATATGATATACATTTTTGGTGTACTTAGATACACTTAGAATGCGATATCGATGCGGTAGATATGACAAACTCTTTATAGCTTTATAAATTTTTTGCGAAGTGTATTTAGCTGTTTCTATTGAGAAAGATTCAGCTATGTAGCAATAGATATTTAATAAATTGTATTCCGCAAATGCTGAAAGCTGTATATCATAGGTTGCCATAATTATTCTCCTAGTAAAGTAGTGAAAAATTCCTTAGCAGAACGTCCATGACCATTGTTTGTTTCTTCGACTCCACGAGATAAAATATCTTCTAATTCTGAAGGGCTAAAGTCAGCTGTACTAAGAGGTGGTGTATTTAACTTTAGATCAAAAGGTAATCCTTTATGTAGGATAATTTGTCGATAAAACAAATCAATAGCAATAGCGCGACTTAGTCCAAGGTCTTCTAAAATAGCTTCAGCATGTTGTTTGATATTTTCATTAATTCGGACATTAACACTAGCAGATTTCATGATGATCTCCTTTCAGTTTACTATGCTAATTAAATTATAAACAATTGTATTGCAATACGCAACATAGAATAATAAAATAAAGTAGTAACGAGAAGATATTTTTATGATATAATAAAACAGATTAATGCTAAATGCATTCTATAGAATTTTAAGTAAAGGCAAGAGGATTAGGAAAGGAGGAGTAGGGTGTACAACAATTTTGAAGTGATTGGGGCATTTGCTTTGTATCTAGGCCTCATGATGTACATCGGGGTATATTATTACCGCAAGTCTAATAGCTTAGACGACTATATTTTAGGAGGTCGCCAGCTAGGCCCCTGGATCACGTCCATGAGTGCGGAAGCATCAGACATGAGTGGATGGATGTTGATGGGTTTACCTGGATTTGCCTACTCAACAGGGATATCGGCGTTATGGATTGCCATTGGTTTAGCCTTGGGAACGTGGTTGAACTGGGTATTCGTATCGAAACGATTGCGCAATTATACAGAGGTAGCGAATAACAGTTTAACCATACCGGATTATTTGAAAAACCGTTTTCATGATACATCAAGAATTGTGCCGGTGGTGTCTGCTATCTTCATCGTTATTTTCTTTTTAATTTACACGTCCTCCGGATTTGTAGCAGGTGGTAAATTATTTAATACTATCTTTGGATTAGATTATGTAACATCTCTCTTTATTACAGCAGGGGTAGTTATTTTCTACACTTTCTTAGGTGGCTTCCTAGCTGTAAGTTGGACGGATTGCATCCAAGGGATGATGATGTTTTTTGCTATTTTGTTGGTGCCTGTGACGGCAGCTATGTATCTAGGTGGTCCTGCAGAAACGGCACAGTTAATTGCTACAGAATTTCCAGCAGGTTTGTCCATTTGGGGACCGGAACAAGATACATTCACCTTGGTGGTAGGGATCATTTCTAGCTTAGGTTGGGGACTTGGTTACTTCGGCCAACCTCATATCTTAGTGCGTTTTATGGCGATTTCCGATGCGAAAGAATTGAAAAAAGCTACGAATATTGCCATGATTTGGGTTGTTATTTCCTTGTTGGCTGCGGTGGCAGTTGGTCTTGTTGGTAAAGTATATTTAACAACACCTCTAGTAGATGCTGATGCAGAAACAGTATTCTTAGTGATGAGTGAGCATTTATTTAGCCCATTTGTGGCAGGTTTGATTTGGTCCGCCGTATTGGCAGCGATCATGAGTACAGCCTCTGCGCAATTACTAGTGACAGCCTCTTCAGTGTCGCAAGATTTATACCGCAATGTCTTTGCCCGTGATGCAGGAGACCGTGAACTAGTTATGGTGAGTCGTGCTACTGTATTGATTGTATCTGCCATTGCTATCGTGATGGCTGTGAATCCACAAAGCTACATCTTGACGATGGTGGCCTATGCATGGGCAGGGTTCGGCGCTGCCTTTGGTCCAGCTATTTTAATCTCTCTGACTTGGAAACGTATGACTTTAAAAGGTTGTATCGCTGGCATCTTAGTAGGTGGTATTACCGTTCTTGTGTGGAAACAATTTGGTTGGTTTGGTTTGTATGAAATCGTACCAGGTTTCATCTTATCTACCATTGCTATCTTTGTAGTTAGCTTGTTAGATCATGAACCAAGCAAAGAAATCCAAGCGGAGTTCGATGCATCGGAACAAATGCATATTTTATAATTACATACACATAGTAAACGAAATGTTGGGCTACTCCTTCGGGAGTAGTGCCAACATTTTTTTGTAGAAGATACTTATAGATGAGGCGATTATAAAGCACATATTTAGTAGTCATTGGGGTCTGTATGAATTAGCATATTTTTTACTAATATGTATGGATACAACTATAAGTCCTAGTAGGTCTTGTTAGGAAGTTATAATGTGCTGTAAGGAAGGTATTGTCTTAAGGGGAACGTGTAACAAGATAGGCATGTCTGCTAGTTCATGATGAAGGAAATTATTGTACTATGAGAACAGTATAAAAAACTGTAAGGTGCATATAACGATATAGGCAATGACTATGGAAAAGAAAGGTGAGTTCATGGTGGAATAGTTTATACTGTCCCATAAAAATGGTATAATAAACAGATACGATTCGATGAAATACTACTTAGAAAGGAGGAAGAGCATATGGATGCTAGAGCGTTGCGAGCATTACAACATTTTTATGGATATACTAGTTTTCGCCCAGCCCAAGAAGTGCCAGTGACAGCTTTATTAGAAAACCAGGATGTGCTAGGGATCATGCCAACTGGTGCGGGCAAATCGATATGCTTTCAGATTCCAGCTATGTTAAAGGCGGGCATTACCATTGTCTTTTCTCCGTTGATTTCATTGATGCAAGACCAAGTGGACACCTTAAAAGAGCAAGGTATGCCTGCAGCCTATATGAATAGTACCCTTAGTAGAGAGGAACAGAATAAAATTTTGTACTATTTACGTGAAGGACGGATTAAATTATTATACTTGGCGCCAGAAAAATTAGAATCCGAAGGGTTCTGTGAGTTTCTAAGAGGACTGCCGATTAGCCAAGTGATTATTGATGAGGCTCATTGTGTATCACAGTGGGGCCATGATTTTAGGCCGTCTTTTACAGCTATTGGTCCCTTTATTGCTAGCCTACCCCGTCGCCCCGTAGTGGGGGCTTTCACAGCGAGTGCCACAGAAGAAGTAGAACGAGACATGAAACGTCTTTTGGGGTTAGAAGATGCTCGCGTTCATATTACAGGATTTGACCGTCCGAATTTAGCTTTCACTGTCATTCATGAAAGTCAGCGTATGGACTATGTCCGTGATTATGTGCGGAATAATCCTAATGATGTAGGCATTGTGTATTGTGCTACGAGGGCCAATGTAGAGAAGGTACATCGTGAGTTACTCAGGGCCGGTGTGAAAGCGGGTTACTATCATGGTGGTCTGTCTGATGAAGAGCGAAAGTATCAGCAGAATCGCTATGCCTTCGATGAAGTGCAAGTGATGGTAGCTACTAATGCTTTTGGTATGGGCATTGATAAGAGCAATGTTCGCTATGTGATCCATTACCAAATGCCACGTAATATGGAAAGTTATTACCAAGAGGCGGGGCGTGCTGGTCGAGATGGAGCTCCGGCAGATTGTATTTTACTGTACAATGGGCAAGATGTGGCGGTTCACCAATACATCTTAAGCCAAAGTGATTTGCCACCAGAACGACAACGAATTGAACGAAATATGTTGCAGTCTATGATTGATTATTGCCATACGCCTATGTGTTTGCGCAAGTTTATGTTGTCCTATTTTGGAGAGCAAGTACCATGGGACGCCTGTCATCATTGTAGCAACTGTGATCAACCTAGAACGGCTGTGGATATGACAAAAGAAGCTGCTGCTGTATTGCAGGCGATTTGGAGTACGGAAGAACGATACGGGGTGACTATGATTGCCGATATTGTAGCAGGTCATCATACAGAGCGTATCGAGCGGTTCCGTTTGCATCGGATTCCTGTATTTGGAGCCTTGCAGCGCTGGTCGGATAAGGACATTAAAGGGTTTATCAAACGCTTAGTCGCTATGGGATACATTCATTCTTCTGGAGGGCAGTATCCCATTGTATCTGTAACAGAATTAGGTCACGATGTATTGCATGGGCGTAAAACTGTGATGGATACGCCAATTCAAGTGGGTGAGCATCGACCTCTGCATGCTCGTTCTAAGCCGTCCAGTACTAGCCATTCGAAAGCGACAAAGGACACGTCTTTATTTGAGGCCTTACGAGCTTGTCGTATGGAACTTTCAAAAGCAGAAGGGGTTAAGCCATTTATGATATTCTCTGATGCTACCTTGTTAGATATGGTGGACAAAGAACCTTTTACATTAGGTGATATGGCCAATGTGAAAGGTGTTGGAGATATGAAACTCAAGAAATATGGCAATCAATTTTTGAAAGCTATTTCTGATTTTAAAGACCGGCAGGTATAAGCGTTTGATGGCAACTGAGACCAGATAAGGAGGTATACATGAGTTTAGCGGATACACAATATTTGAATATTATAGAAAATATATTAGATCATGGATATTATGCCAATAATCGTACGGGCATTGCGACGTACAAATTACCGCATCAAGTGATGCAGTTTGACTTGGAGAAGGAATTCCCCATTTTGACCACAAAATTTGTGGCTTTCAAAACAGCGATTAAAGAATTACTTTGGATTTGGCAATTACAGTCTAATGATGTGCGTCAATTGCAGGCTATGAATGTGAAAGTCTGGGACGAATGGATGCGTGAAGATGGAACCATTGGTAAAGCCTATGGATACCAAATTGCCAAATATAAACAGTTAGATAATTTATTGGACATGCTACAAAAGGATCCCCAAAGTCGTCGTATGATTGTAACTTTATGGAATATTGAGGATTTGCCAGATATGGCGTTACAACCATGTGCGTATGAAACATTGTGGGATGTGACAGATGGAAGATTGAATTGTATGCTTGTACAACGCAGTGGTGATATGGGCCTAGGGGTGCCTTTCAATACGGCACAATACGCGGCATTGGTGCATATGGTTGCACAAGTATCTGGGTTGAAACCAGGTCAATTTACCCATGTTATCAATAATGCTCACATTTATGAAAATCACGTAGAAGCGTTGCGTACGCAATTAGAGCGTCGAGGAGAAGCGTTGCCAGCACCAGTGTTGCAGTTGAATCCGCAGATTACTAATTTCTATGATTTCCAACCAGAAGATATTATGTTAGAAGGATATGAACATTTAGGAAAACTATCTATGACAGTAGCTGTTTAATATATGATATGGATGGGTCCGTGAGGAGAGGCTTACATGTATGTGTAACAGCACATGGTCAAATCTAGTTTTGAATCCATCTCGGTATATACGGTGATATATAGGTGGATTGATACAGAATTAACAAGATATAGGAGTTATATATGTTAGCAATGATTGTGGCAGTGGCTGAGAATGGTGTTATAGGCAAGGATAATCAACTGATTTGGCGTATTCCAGAAGATTTAGCGTATTTTAAACAGCGCACTACTGGACATGTCATCATAATGGGACGGAACACATTAGAGTCTTTGCCGTTTTTATTGCCTAATCGGGAACATTGGGTCATTACATCGCAACTGGATTACATACCACCCTATGAAGGAGTGAAAGTATTCCATAGTCCAGAGGATGCGGTTCAGGCAGGGAAGGACTTAGACTTGGCGTACTGTATTGGTGGAGCCCAAGTATATGCGAGCTTGGCACTTTATGCAGATCGGTTGTATGTAACAGAATTGCATCAGTCCTTTGAAGGTGATGTGGAATTTCACGTCCATGAGCAAGAGGGCTGGCAAGAGGTAGAACGGATACCAGGTGCAGGTCATGGGGGATTGACCTATGACTTTGTAACCTATGAAAGGAAGATATAAAATGGAAATACATGTAATTATTGCTTCTGAATTAGGTGTGAAACCGCATCAAGTAGAAGCGGCCATCACCTTATTAGATGAAGGGAATACAGTGCCATTTATTGCTCGTTACCGTAAGGAAGTAACGGGAGAGTTGAAAGATGAACAATTGCGTGAAATAGAAGAGCGCACGAAATATCTTCGTAATTTGTTACAACGCAAAGAAGAAGTTACAAAATCTATAGAAGAACAAGGCAAGATGACAGAGGAGTTGGCAGCTTCCATCACTAAGGCTATGAAGTTACAGGAATTGGAAGACTTGTATTTGCCATTTAGACCTAAGAAACGTACGCGTGCCTCCATGGCGAGAGAACGAGGTCTAGAACCATTGGCACAAGCGTTGTTCACTGTTCCTACAGAAGAACAGTTGCAGGCATTGGCTGTGGACTATATCAATGATGAGGTTCCAACAGCAGAAGATGCCTTGCAAGGGGCAATGGATATTGTAGCTGAGGAAGCTAGTGAACGTGCTGACGTTCGACAATACCTTCGTAAAGCCATTTGGAATGGTGGCCGTATGAAAACGGAGCTCATCGGTGAAGAAGAAGTGAACCAAGGGTTCTTGCAATATAATGAAGAATATCAAGAACCAATCCACTTGGTACCGTCTCATCGTACGTTAGCCATGAACCGTGGAGAAAAGCTAGGGGCGTTAAAAGTTGGTTTTATCGTACCAGACGAAACATATATCCAATATATGGTGGATACGGTGCAAGGTGATGCGAAGGTGTCGCATTCTTTCATTCGTGAGGCTATTGCTGACGGGTATAAGCGGTTATTGTATCCATCCTTGGAACGAGAAACGCGCAATGCTATGACGGAACAGGCAGAAGAACAAGCCATCAAAGTATTTGGCACGAATTTGCGTAATTTGTTGTTACAAGCGCCATTAGCTGGCCATGTCATCATGGGACTTGATCCAGGATATCGTACAGGTTGTAAGATGGCCATCATTGATCGGGAAGGAAATGTGCTAGATTATGGTGCGTACTACCTCACCATGAGTGAAAAGCAACAAGAGCAAGCTCGCAAAGAACTGGCTAAGAAAATTCGCCAATATGGGGTTACTTTAATCTCTATTGGTAATGGTACTGCTTCTTATGAAACAGAACAGTTTACATCGAATATGATTGCTGAAGAAGGTCTAGATTGTCACTACATTATTACGAATGAAGCGGGAGCCTCTGTATACTCTGCTTCTAAGCTTGCCATTGAAGAGCTGCCAGACTTAGATGTATCTATTCGTGGAGCTGTCTCCATTGCTCGTCGTGTACAAGATCCATTGGCAGAATCTGTAAAAATCGATCCTAAATCGATTGGCGTTGGGCAATACCAACATGACGTGAATCAAAAGCAATTGGGAGAGACCTTAGATCAAGTGGTAGAGACGGTGGTAAACCATGTAGGTGTTGAATTAAATACAGCATCTCCAGCCATCTTAAAACATGTATCTGGTATTTCTAGCACAGTGGCAAACAATATTATTGCGTATCGCAAAGAACATGGAGCTTTCACCAGCCGTAAACAATTGCTGAAAGTAGCCCGATTAGGACCTGCAGCGTATACACAATGTGCGGGATTCTTGCGCATTGGTAGCGGTGAAAATCCATTAGATGCAACACCGGTGCATCCAGAGTCTTACGAAGTAGCACAAGGAGTATTAGATAGCCTTGGATTGACATTAGAAGATTTGCGCAATAAAGCCACATTAGAGTCGGCAAAAGCTAAATTGCAAACTGTCGATGTAGACTCCTTAGCAGCTAGCTTAGAAGCAGGGGTACCCACCGTTCGCGATATTGTAGAAGCCTTGCAAAAACCTGGTCGAGATCCACGAGAAGACTTACCGGCTCCTATGACTCGTAAACAAATTGTCAGTCTAGAAGATATCGAAGTAGGAACTGTCGTAAAGGGGACCGTTCATAATGTAGTAGACTTTGGAGCCTTTGTAGATTTTGGTGTGAAAATTAATGGCTTGTTGCATAAAAGTGAGTTCTGTGCTCGCCATGAACATCCATCAGATGTATTGGCTGTAGGCGATATTATAGAAGTGGAAATTATCTCCGTAGAGCCGAAGCGAAACCGTATTGGTTTGACGATGAAGCGAGAGAAACCGAAAGATCCAAATCGTAAGGGACCGCGCAGACAAGCTAGTGGTAATCCGCTTCGAGATAGAAACAATCACTCTGAAGAACAAAGCAAACAACGAAAAGTGGCGAACAAATCTAAGAATCGAGAAGGAAATGCTAGTGAGAAACGAAATAAGCCGCAACGAAAAAGTAAACAAAATCGAAACGAAACAACCAAAGATTTAGGTGCTTTATTACAACAATGGGCTGATCGAGGTGGCCGTCGATGATCGTGTATATCTTAGCTATTTTGACAATTATTTTAGATCAAGTTTCAAAATGGTATGTGCAAACCCATTTTCGCATAGGTGAATCCATTCCAGTGATTCCCGATATATTCCATTGGACCTATATCGTGAATCATGGGGCAGCCTTTGGGATTTTGATGCACCAACGATGGATATTTTTGTTAATTGTAGCCCTACTGGTAACGGCGTTATATCTAGGACGCCACAGATTGGCAAAAGCTCCCCTGTATGCCCGTATCGGTACGGGAAGTTTATTAGGTGGGGCCCTTGGCAATGGTTGGGATCGCCTCTATCTTGGTGGTGTAGTAGATTTTTTTGACTTTCGGATTTGGCCGATTTTTAATGTAGCAGACATCGCAATTTGCGTCGGTGTGCCGTTACTTATTCTGTATTTTTGGTCTCATGAAAGTCAGAAATAATGAGGTGTAATGTGGAAGAAAAACGATATATCGTAGATCCTCAACAAGAGGGAGTACGACTCGATGTATATTTGACAAAGGAATTAGGTCAATCTCGTAGCTATGTGCAATCCTTAGTGAAGGAGGGGCATGTGCAAGTCAATGGGAAGCCAGGTAAGTCTAACTTGAAGCTTTCAGACGGTAGTGAAATCGTTGTTACTATACCAGAAGTACAAGAAGTATCTGTGGAAGCGGAGAATATCCTTTTAGATGTATTGTTTGAAGATGCCCATATGATCGTGGTCAATAAAGCACGAGGTATGGTGGTACATCCAGCAGTAGGAAATTATTCGGGAACCTTAGTAAACGCCTTACTCTATCATTGTAAAGATTTATCTGGTATCAATGGGGAAATCCGTCCAGGCATTGTGCATCGTTTAGATAAAGATACATCTGGCGTGATGATGGCGGCTAAGCATGATGAGTCTCACTTAGGCTTGGCTGAGCAAGTGAAGGATCATGTGGCAAAGCGGACCTATTATGCCATTGTGCAAGGGAATATTGCAGAGGAAAAAGGTACCATTAAGGCCCCTATTGGCAGACACCCTAAAGATCGCATGAAAATGGCGGTAGTTTTTGAAAATAGTAAAGAAGCTGTTACACATTTCCGTGTGTTAGAGCGCTATGGAAAGCATACATTAATTGAGTGCCAATTGGAAACAGGACGGACGCATCAAATTCGTGTTCATTTGGCCTATATAGGGCATCCAGTGGTGAATGACCCATTCTATGGATTCCGTAAAATGGACTTTCCTATCGTAGGGCAAGCCTTACATTCACGCACGCTGACAGTAAAACATCCAATGACAGGAGAAGAAATGCATTTTGAAGCGCCTCTACCAGAGGACTTCCTAGCGTGTATTGCGTATGCGAAGGAGCATAACCGATAAAGGAGAAAGTTATGGGAGAACGTATTTTAATTGACGAACCAGGCATGATGCGTGCTATCCGACGTATTGGACACGAAATACTAGAACGTAATAAAGGTTTATCCAATGCACTTATTATAGGGATTGAACGTCGTGGTGTGCATTTGGCAAGACGGTTGCAAGCACAAATTGAAGCGATTGAAGGCATACAAGTGGATGTGGCCACAATGGATGTATCCTTGTACCGTGATGATCGGTCGGGGGCTGATACAAGTGGGGAACGATTTACGATTGACACAACGGGAAAGATCGTGATTCTCGTGGATGATGTGTTATTTACAGGCAGGACGATACGATCTGCATTGAATGCGCTTATGGAAGCCGGCAGACCTAGTGCGATTCAATTGGCTGTTTTGGTAGATAGAGGTCATCGAGAGTTGCCAATTCGCGCTGACTATGTGGGCAAAAATATTCCTACATCTCATTTAGAAACGGTGAAAGTCCATGTGCATGAAATTGATGGCGATGATAGTGTGGTTATTTTCTAAATCAGGAGGAACTATCCATGCATGGTATGGGGACAATTATTAATGTGGTGTTGATTATTTGTGGTAGCCTTCTGGGGCTATTCATACGACACCGCATGAAAGAGAACTTAAAAGAAACACTAATGATAGTGTGTGGTATTATTATCCTATTATTGGGTATGAGTGGTACCATGCAATATATGCTGGTGATTATCAATGACAGTTTGCAAACGACAGGTCCTATGATGATGATCATTTCTATGGTGCTAGGTGCTATCATCGGTGAAATTATCGACTTCGATGCTAAAATTACTCGTATCGGCGAGTGGTTAAAACAAAAGACTGGCAACAGTAAGGATCCTCAATTTACCAATGCCTTTATTACCGCTTCTATGACTTTTACAGTGGGCGCCATGGGTGTCATTGGATCCATACAAGATGGTCTTACCGGTGATTATAGTACCATGGTTGTAAAGAGTATTCTAGATGGTATCATCGTTATGGTCATGGCCTCTTCTATGGGCAAAGGAGCCTTGTTTTCCTTTTTGCCCGTAGGGATTACACAGGGGGTCATTACTGGGTTAGCACATTTGGCAGCTCCCTTGATGACACCGGAGGCAATCGATAACTTATCATACGTAGGCTCTATCTTAATTTTCTGCGTAGGTATTAATGTAATTTGGCCAAACAAAATTCGGGTGGCTAATTTGTTGCCAGCCATATTTATTGCTATGTTATTGACATTCTTGCCTATCACACTTTAACTAGGTAGGATAGGAATAGTCAGTTAGCGCTAATGAAAGCTTGACAATCACGCCTGAATAGGATATACTGTTCAGGTATTAAGAAGTAGAAGCCATCCGCTTCTCACCTAATGTCATGAAATATTGGGTACATTTAGTTGATAACTATGCTCGGATGGCCTATGCCATCCGATTTTTTTATCCCTATGGAGGTGACTAGTATTAGCAAAGATACACCGCGTATTAATGAAGAAATCCGTGCTCGCGAAGTTCGTGTCGTAAGTGCAGATAATGATCAGTTAGGTATTATGTCTGTTCGTGATGCTTTAGCTATGGCAGAAGAACAACATTTAGATCTAGTAGAAGTAGCCCCTAATGGTAAACCACCAGTTTGTCGTATTATGAACTATGGTAAATACCGTTATGAGCAACAAAAACGCGAAAAAGAAGCAAAGAAGAAGCAAAAAACTTTCACATTGAAAGAAGTTAAGCTTCGTCCTCACATCGAAGATCATGATTTTTATGTAAAACTTAAAAATGCAGCTAAATTCTTAGGTGATGGTAACAAAGTTAAGGTAACGATCATGTTCCGCGGTCGTGAATTAAGCCACCCAGAATTGGGGCTTAATGTGCTGACTCGTTTTGCTGGTGAATTAACTGACCAAGCGGTTGTTGAAAAAGAAGCGAAACTAGAAGGCCGAAACATGACAATGATTTTAGCTAAAAAAGGTAATTAGGAGGAAGAATAATGCCAAAGATTAAAACTCGTCGCGCAGCGGCTAAACGTTTCCAAGTAACAGGTAGTGGTGAATTTAAACGTGCAAAAGCTTTCAAAAGCCATATTTTAGAGAAAAAATCTCCAGCACGTAAACGTAATCTTCGCAAAGCAACATTGGTTAGCAAATCTGACTACAAACGCGTAGTGAAATGCTTACCATACGCATAAGATTGAAATATTTTAGTAACATATAACGATATTGGAGGAATACAATAATGGCAAGAGTAAAAACAGGCGTAACAGCGCATGCACGTCATAAAAAAATCTTAAAATTAGCTAAAGGTTACCGCGGTACACGTTCTCGCTTATTCAAAAAAGCAAACGAATCCGTAATGAAAGCATTATACTATGCTCGTCGTGACCGTCGTGCTAAAAAACGTGAGTTCCGTAAATTATGGATCGCTCGTATCAATGCAGCAAGCCGTATCAATGGTTTATCCTACAGCCGTTTCATCGCTGGTTTAACAAAAGCTGGTGTTGAAATCAACCGTAAAATGTTGGCTGACTTGGCAGTACATGATGCAGCTGCATTCGCGAAATTAGTAGAAATCGCTAAAAACGCGTAAGACAAACAGATAAAGACCTAGATTAGGTTGTATATAGAAGAACAGTCCTTTGGGGCTGTTCTTTTTGTATACTTATATTATTTTATAAAGATAGTATTGATATCCATTAGTTACAGGTTGAGGTATGATGATATATAAGTCGTTAGAAAATTTGTAAATGGGCAGAAAAATACCTTTGAGGCTCATGATGCCCTCAAAGGTATTTTGTATTTCTATTTAATTATCTAAAGAATCGTCCTACTACAGGCAATCTAGCACCATCGTTTTTGTTAAGTCCTTTCAATAGAATCATGATGATGACATAGATACAAGTACCTATGATAGCTGTGATCATGATGTTAAAGAAGGTTGGGATGGACCCCTGCAATAATGGGTAGAAATAATACATACCCACCCCCATAATGGCTGCGGAGACAATATTTTTCCCTAATAAGATAAGGTCTATAAAGTATCCTGTATGTCGATGGATCCAGATAAGGTTTAGTAGAGCTGCAAATCCAATGTCGGCTACTGTTGCATAGGCAGCGCCACCGATGCCAAGTGCGGGGATGGCTGTTAACTCCCAGTTTAGGATGACTTTCACAATGGCTGCAATTCCCATGTTGATAACTGGAATGCGAGGTTTTCCTAAGCCCTGTAAAATACCAGTTGTCACTTGATGCAAGCCGAGGAAGAAAATGGCCCAGGCTAAAATCTGTGTGGCTTCTGCGGCACGTGGTGCGTTATAAATAGTGGACACTACAGGTTCCGCTAAGATGTACAACATCACAGAGAATGGAATGGTGGCCACAAACGTCAATCGCATAGAACCAGCTGTACGATAGTACACTTGTTTTATATCTTTAATGGAAACTGCATTGGATATGGCAGGTACAATACTTGTAGCAATGGCCGCTGTAATAATCGTTGCTAAGTTGATGAGAGGGACGGCCATACCAGATAGATATCCATATAGCTCTGTAGCTTCACGAAGTGGATAGCCAATGTCAATCAATCGTCTTGGAATAATCGCTACGTCTAGCATGGCTACAATAGGTAACATCATACTCGCTAGGGCGATGGGAATGGATAAGTTAATCAATCGCTTAATGATGGATTTTGAACTTTCCTGTGGAGTAGAGTCCGTCATGGGCTCTTCTAGTTGTTTTGGCAATCGGTAATAATAATATACTAGTACTACAAGAGCGCCTACTGCACCAACGCCGGCTCCTAAGCTAGCACCACCTGCTGCTACATCCAATCCATAAGGTAATAGGATATAGGCAGCTCCTAACATGACCACTACACGCAATAGTTGTTCTACGATTTGGCTGATAGCGGTAGGTGTCATCATTTGCCAACCTTGTAAGTAGCCTCGATAACAAGAAATTAATGTGACAAAGAATACAGCAGGAGCCAACGCAATCAATGAATAGTAGGCTCTAGGATCTGTGATAAAGTTAATGTCGATAAGCCATTGGGCAGATCCAAAGACTAAGATGCTAAAGAGTAGTCCTAAGACAAATAGCATTTTGAAAGAAATAGAGAATACTTTCTTTGCCCCTAATAAATCATGTTTGGCTAGTTTTTCTGCTGTCATAATTGAAATGGCGATGGGAATTCCTGCACTAGATAGCTGCAAGGCCAATAAGTAAGCGGGAAATGCCATTTGGTAAATACCGATACCTTCACCACTGAGAACGCGAGATAAGAAAATCCAGTTCAAGCTACCAATAGCTTTTACAACAAATCCGGCAATCGTCAAGATGAGGGTACCTTGTAAAAATCGGTTAACCATGATATCTCCTATATTGAAAGATTCAAATTGAATCTGAAAGACTCATTTTTAATTGTACCATAGAATACGAGTATTCTCAATTAATATGAGTTAGATTTTGGTTGAATCGCTCCATTAGATACGGTATAATAACGATATGATAGTCATTAATGATATGTATAATAGATATGACAAGGAGGCCAATTATGCCATTAGTATCTACAAAAGAGATGTTTGAAAAAGCCTATGCAGGTGGATATGCTATTGGGGCATTCAATGTGAATGACATGGAAATTATTCAAGGGATTGTGGATGCGGCAAAAGTGGAGCAAGCTCCATTGATTTTGCAAGTGTCTGCAGGGGCTCGTAAATATGCGAAACCAGTATATTTGACTAAGTTGGTAGAAGCAGCATTGTTAGATACAGATTTGCCAATTGCTTTACATTTAGACCATGGTGATGATTTCGAAATTTGTAAAGATTGCATCGATAGTGGTTTTACATCTGTTATGATTGATGGATCTAAACATCCTTTTGAAAAAAATGTTGAGTTAACTGCCCGTGTTGTAGAATATGCACATAAACATGGCGTTGTAGTAGAAGGTGAGTTAGGTCGTCTAGCTGGCGTAGAAGATGATGTTAACGTAAGCGAAAAAGATGCATTATTTACAGATCCAGATGAAGCGGCTGAGTTCGTTCGATTAACAGGCGTAGACTCCCTAGCCATCGCGATTGGTACGAGTCATGGGGCTTACAAATTTAAAGGTACTCCATACTTAGATTTTGAAAGATTACAACGAGTAGGTGAATTGTTACCTAATTTCCCTATCGTATTACATGGAGCGTCTTCTGTACCGCAAGCATTTGTTGAAAAATGTAATTCCTTTGGTGGCGCTATTCCAGGAGCACAAGGCGTACCAGAAGAGATGCTTCGCAAAGCGGCTACAATGGCAGTTTGTAAAATCAATATCGACACAGACTTACGATTAGCGATGACAGCAAGTATCCGTGAAGTGTTGGTAAATAATCCAGCTGAATTTGACCCACGTAAATACTTGGGACCAGGTCGTGAAGCGATTCAAGCAATGGTACAGCATAAAATTAAAAATGTGTTAGGCTGCAGCAATAAGATCTAATTCATAAGATACTAAAACTGACACCCTCTCAAAAGAGAAGGTGTCAGTTTTTTGTATGTAGTGTGTTTAATTTTATTTATACTTTATTTCGGTATTTGATTAAAATACTCTGGTAACGGTGCCTCTAACGTAATCCACTGGTTCGTCATAGGATGCAGAAAGGAAAGTATCGATGCATGTAAGCACTGTTGGGATTGCCAAGTTAAGGATCCACCATATAGGTCGTCCCCCGCTAAGGGGTATCCTAGCGTACTGAGATGCACACGAATTTGATGCGTGCGTCCAGTATGTAAATAACATCGTACATGGGTATGATGGGAATATCGCTCTAGAACTGTTATATCAGTATGTGCAGGTTGACCATCGCAAGAAGCACAACGTTCAATAATGCTGCCTTCTCTGCGAGAGATAGGATAGTGTATAGATAGTGCATCTGAGGGAATGATTCCGTCAGTGATCGCATCATAGACTTTTTGAATAGGCTTTTTTTGTTTTGTAAAAGCATGTTGAACAAGGGCGTTTTTAGCGATGATGACAAGACCTGATGTGTCTTTGTCCAATCGATGAATGGGATGAAAGCTTGCTTGCGGATTTGTATGTTGAAAGTAATGCAAGACACCGTTGGCAAGAGTAGATAATCTTTCAGTAGAGGTGGGATGCATCAAAAGCCCAGCAGGTTTATTAAGCACCAAGATATGGGAGTCCTCATACATGATGGAAAGATTCATAGGTGTAGGATCTATGTGGGAATCTTTGTCTAAATAGACAAGAACTGTATCGCCAGGTTGCAATAAAGCATCCCAAGTGGCAGGAACATCGTTGATAGAAAAACGACCTTCCCGTCGAAGACGACGACGCATGGCTTGGGATACTTTTTGTTCTCGTATAGCTTGATTCATGGAACAAGGTGAATGATTTAAGGACAGTGTAAATTGTAATAGTGGGTTCATATAACTCCTAACTGGGAACGTAATGCAGTCAGTAGACGTATCTGTGTATGGATTAAGAATGCATGGTATAATAATTATGTTTAGTATATCATAAGAACAGGATATCTTATATGGTTTGATATATGAGGATGATAAGCTGATGAAAGATGTAATAGATAGCGCTGTTGAAAAGAAACGTATGGATGAATTGAAGACAGTAAAATGCATGATCGAAATATATTGCAGGGGCAATCATAACAGAAAAAAGGGAGAACTTTGCCAAGAATGTCAGGACGTAATGACCTATGCAGAGTCCAGGGTGCAGCATTGTCCACACATGACACATAAAACGTTTTGTGCAATGTGTAAAACACATTGCTACGCACCTACCTATCGAGAAAAAATTCGTCAAGTTATGCGATATAGTGGACCTAGAATGTTGTGGAGAAATCCGATTATGACTATCCGTCATTTGCTATTAGGATGGGGTATGTTAAAGTAGGCAGAGTGCTTGTTTTATGATATAGTTAAAGATGAAAAAATGTGCGTACAAGTATACTTTGGAGGGCTTATATTTTGTAAATAGTGTGGACCAAAAGTAGAGGCTGAAGAAGGCGCTTTCTGTCAAGAGTGTGGCACGCCTATTGATACACAAAAGAATGAAAATACATCAGAGAATTTGGGTAAACATATAGAGTATAAAAATGATGAACGTATAAAGGAATTGAAATCGCGTCTAGTTCAAGACGTTTCTAAAACAGATGTTTCTAGAGGCTTACATGTTAGTGTACCTCCCGAAGAAATTGTAGAAGTGATTGTGGAGAAAAAAGTACCCAAATCTACACAAGTGCATACTTCCATGATATTGGGAAAAGTGGCTGGTGGGTATTAGTGATACTTATTCCTTACATAGGAGTAATCATAGAGTTATATTTTATGTGTCAAAAAGGTGATGCTCATATTAATGCATATGGTAAACCTGAAAATTATTATGATCCAACGCTAGAGGAATGTAAAGAATTAGGCTTAGTTCAGAATTCGAGATAATATTTACAGGTTGAGTATATGAATGAAAACTAGCGTAAATATATAACTATATAATTTAATATCTAGTTATGAAATAGTGTAACAAGGAGGATATATGTTTTGTAAATTCTGTGGTACAAAGATTGAGGACACAGAGTCCACTTTTTGTGGGAATTGTGGAGCGAGGCTAAAAGATAATGACTTTGACGAAATAGTAGAAGATATACAAGAAACGTCTAAACCTACGCCTATTGAAGTGGCACCAACTGGTAATCGCACGTTTAAAGATAAAGTAATTCAGATGATTTCTAATATAGGAGAGAGCATTCAAAGACATAAGAAATGGTCAATTGCGATTGCAACTAGTGTAATTTTTTTGTGTGCAATTGGTGTAGGGATCTATTTTGGCTATGAAGATCAACCGGTGGTTAATAATATGGTTTCTTCATCACTGCCAGTCATAAAGCCGAAAGAGCATAAAGGAGAAAAGAAAAATTACGATACCATTGAGATAAAAGCAGATGATACTAAAGATATCCTATTTCTTTTAAATGAACAAAAAGAAAAAGATAGACAAGGATTTTCTAATGAGGCTAAAAGAATTGCACGTTTATATCTTGAGGCACGAGGAGACAATAATGATCAGGAATCCTATAAATATTTGACTGCGACAAAAAAAGAAGAGGTGGGCGGTATTGATGGATGGATTAAGCGATATGAATATGTAAGAAGTACAATATCCAATATACAGATAGATGCTGCTGATATAGATGGAAATAAGGCCGTAGTTCATTATAGAGGCGTACTGAATTCTAATGGATTCTTTAGATCTTATTCTACTATGATTATCGGCACATTGCGGTTATCACGAGAAGGAACGACTGTTGGTGTAGATTAATGTACTAAAATATCGTAATTATAAGGGAGATATACTATGCATATGAGAGTATTAAAAATGATATTCTTATGTTGTTTTCTTGTAGTATTAGCAGGGTGCGGTACTATAAATTCTGATATTGAAATTGACAACGATTTTAAAGGAAAATGGGAAGCAACAGTTGATATTGGTGGAGAAAAAAGTAAAGAAGAAATCATACAGTTCTTTGAAAAGTCATTACAAACAACTGCTGTTAATGAAGAAGGAAAGCTACTTAAAGAAACCGGTGAAGCGGAAGAAATCGAAGCCTATGCAAATGAATTTATTAAGTTAGAACCATTAGATGCAAATGGCAGAGTGATTAGTAGTAAGGATGATTCAGTTAAAAGTAGTACCTGGAGAGTGACGGCTATCTTTCAGAATGAAAAGGAATTGTTAAATGCCTATAGAATCATATATTCCTGGCCTAAAAATGACCGAGCTTGGAATGTGATTTTTCCATATGGGGATAGTACAGAGCAATATATGTTTTACATGGGAAAAGCCCTAGGTGATACGACGATTACAGTACATGGAGATATTAATAAAGAAATGTCAAATGCTTCTGAAATTAGCGGTAGTACTATTAGGTTCTCAAAAGGTGAAGAAGTGCGTTTCGTATTTTCTAAAGGAACCCCGATTTTTAGAAATGTAGCTATTTTCGTGGCGATTATAGGGATTACAGCTGTTGGTATCGTTATCTATAAACGGAGAGGTAAGAAACATGCTCAATAAAATGATGAAAGGCCTTTCACTGGTGGCACTTATAGGGGTATTAACAGGATGTAGTTTTCATTTGGGAACCAAAGATTCGAATCCAGTAGTATTTACTACGACAGATTTATCTGGAAGTTGGTATCGCTATGATGATGGTAAAAAATCTAATACGAATGAATTTGTAGAAGAAGTTGTACTAAAAAAAGCAGGTAGCTTAAGTTATAGTACAGAATCTCATAAACAGTATACATTGCAAGGTAATCCAGAAAAGCAAAGTGTGGATCATGGGTCTGGAAGTGGTGCAAATGATAACTATGTAGTTAAATACATATCTAGTGATGCGGAGAAGCCTATTGAATCCACTGTATATGATATTGTATATACCTGGGCAGCTAAAGATGTAAAAAGTATTAAAGAAAACATTAAAACTATACGTGGTGAACAAGTATATGACTCTAAAGAAGGACGTGAATACGACATTACTACAGAAGACGGCACCGATGTATTAGTGAGTGGATATGAAAAATGGTATCGCTCTAAAGAGAAAGCATTCGGAATGGTAGAAGATAGAAAAATCGCAGCCATAAAAAGAGCATTAAATGAAGGAAATAGAGCATATCCGTTTGGAATTATTGAAATCAGAAATGTTAAGTTTCTAGGAAAATAATGAAAGAGTAAGATGAAGAGGTGATATACATGTTTTGTAGGAATTGTGGTAATAAGATTATTGAGGGAGCTAAATTTTGTAAATACTGTGGACATGGGGTAGGGCAAACACAAATGCCTCCTACTGTAACTGAACAAACAGGAGGTTCCCCACAGGGACAACAACAAATGCCTCCTACTATAACTGAACAAACAGGGGGGGCTCCACAGGAACAACAACAGATGAATCCTGTAAGTCAACCTGTGATGCCACAGGGACAAGTAGGAGGAGCACCAAATACTATGACACAAGGGCAACCTGTATATACAAAACAACAGGTTGTTATGTCACAGAATAGTTTTAGTGTGTTATCAGATTTTAAACACGAATTCTTAGAACGGTATTTTACATTTACAGGACGTACCTCACGTCGTGCTTTTATTGGGTATTCTTTGATTCAGTGGACGATAGGTTTAGTTGTCATTGCCATTGCGCAATTAGTAGTTATGTCGTTGGATTCTTTAGATGCCATCCTATATGGCACGAGTATGCTAATGATTGGCATATTCATTGCCAATGGAATTTTTATCATTCCTAATGTGGCGATTGCCGTAAGACGTCTTCATGATACTGGACATAGTGGATGGTTCTACCTCTTACTGTGTGTACCTATTGGTAATTTATATATTGCATATCTTTTATTTTCTTCTGGGGATACGGTGCCTAATGCGTATGGGCAGCCAGAACAATTTGACCGTTCTTCCCAAGAAGCAATAGCAAAATTAGCTGCTGCTGAAAGTTCTTATAAAAAAGAAGTGGCCATAATCGCTGTGATTTCTCTAATTTTCTTAGGTCTTATTGTTAAACCTATATTTGAGGTAGCTGATGTATTAGCTGGCGGTGATACAAAAACGACTATGATGTCTACAAAGTCTAAAAAGGCAGGATCTGACATATCTAAATCGAAGGCTGAACAACCGGCACCACCAGTAGATCCGAATGTACAAATTGCCAATGAAGCAAAAGAAGCATTATTAGCGTATCATCAAGCTATCTCGAATCAAGAAATTATTAAGGCCTATAACTTAATGACTGCCAATCGTCAACAATTGTTGGGTGGATTAGATAGTATGCGTCAAGGTTATAGCACAACGATTTCTAGTACGATCGTAGATGCTAAGCCAAGCTATGTGGATCCTAATAAAGTTATCTTTCAATATAAATTGAATGCGAAGGATGCCTTAGATGGGCGCATTAAATTACAGACATTTACTGGTGAAGTGACAATGGTTAAAGTTAATGGTCAATGGTTATTAGATGATATGACAGGAACTTTGGTAGGATCTTCGTATCAATAGAAAGGGAATTTGATGAAAGTATGTAAAAAAGTGTGGAGCAGTATTTGTGTGGCCACAGCATTAATTGCATCATTAGGATGCTCGTTTACAGGCGCTAATTCTGCAGAGCAAATTGATACACAGGCGATTGCAACAGACACAACATTAACGGTGGATGAGCGAGCAGATAAAATTGTGGCCGCTATGTCGGACTCAGAAAAAGTAGGACAGTTAGTTGTGATTGGTGTTCATGGTACATCTATCAATGAAGATATGAAATATATGTTGGGAGAGTACCACTTTGGTGGTGTTGTCTTATTTGACCGCAATATGCAATCAAAAGAGCAAGTGAAACAACTATTAGGGGACTTGCAAAATTATGCGAAAAAGAATGAAAAGATTGGCTTATTCTTAGCGGTAGACCAAGAGGGTGGTGCCGTAGCTCGTATGCAAGATGGCCTTGTAAAAGTACCAGCTGCACAAGATCTTGGCACACAAGATGTGTCAGTGGCTGAAAATTATGCGAAACAAGCTAGCCAAGAATTAGCAGAATTAGGGTTTAACCTTAACTTTGCACCGGTAGTTGACTTAGGACTTACCTATGGACGTTCTTTCAGTCAAAATGATCCAGAACATGTAGTGCAATATGCAGGCGCTGTGGCGAAGGCCTATGAAAATAATGGCTTGCAATTTTCTTTCAAACATTTCCCTGGTATCGGTAAAGCTGATGTAGATCTTCATGAAAAAGAAAATACCATTGATGCTACGAAAGAGGTATTGTTAGCAGAAGATTTAAAACCATATAAGGATTTGATTCCACAATTCCCTCAAACATCTTATATGATTATGGTATCTCATGCGAAATATCCAGCCTTTGATGCAGAAAATCCAGCCAGTTTAAGCCCTAATATTATGAATGGTTTATTGCGAAACGAATTGGGCTTCCAAGGTGTTATCGTAACCGATGATATGGAAATGGGCGCCGTAGCAAACCACTATACATTTGGAGAAATGGCGGTTAAAACCATTCAATCTGGCGCAGATATTGTTCTTATTTGCCATGAATATACACATATGACGGAGGCTTATAATGCCTTGCTGAAAGCAGTACGAGCTGGCACAATAACACAAGAACAATTAGACACTTCTGTAAAACGTATTGTGAAAATGAAGTTGGAAAATAAAATGTTGATGAAGTAATATAGTTTGTTAATTACATAAGATTATATAAGAAGATGAGGATCACTCCGGAGGGAGTGGTCCTCATTTTTGATGTCCTGCTTACGAGCATCAAAAATACTATAATCAAAAGGCTATGCGTGCTAGTAAAATGAACCATCTCATTATATAATAGTAAGTATAATAATTAATCATCACAAATAGTATGTAATAGCATAGGGGGATGTATGAAAAAATTAGTAACAAGAGTTGTATTAGCTCTATTCGTAGCGAATGTTGCTTCTACAAGTATGGCTGTAGAAGCGAGTTGGTTGAGTAAGCAGTTAGATAATTTATTTGGTACAGGAGAAACTGTACAAACAGAGGCAGATAGACAACGAGCAGAAGAGATGCGTGATTTGCCGAAATATACGGATGCGGAGTATGAGTATTTAAGAACTGGTAGCAATGGGATTAGGTTTGGAAAACCTCTATCAAAGTCGGAATTAACAGTAGCAGGCATTCCTATGGGAGCACATGTAAATGCAGTTATAAAAAGTTTAGGAAAACCGAGCTCAGAAGATATTGAATATAAAAAGGGGCCTCGTAGAGGTGTTCCGGTTTATCACTTGCATTATGGAGGGATTACATATAATACGCAATTTACCCCTTTTTCTAACTCACTTTCTGACGCTGAATATGTTAGTCAGATCACTATACGAAATCGGGATGGGATAACTGCCAAAGGCATTTCAGTAGGGGATACATTAAAACAAGTATATAATGCTTATGGAAAGCCAACTTTTATAACTAAAAAGAATGAGTGGTTCTATGGGATCGCCTATCCAGATTCTTATCACGGCATTTGGTTTGTTAGTGATGGTTATAAAGTGACTAAAATTAAACTAGGTGATGATACCTTTGAGTATGGCAGATATAAAGATACATTTTAATACTATAAAACCTCTCTAAATAATTCCTAGTAATGCTACAGGCTTAGTATATCTGTGATTGGTATCTTGGATATAGAACTGCATAATAAACTATAAAAATCCGACATACATATTCTGTTCTACGGACAGTCTCAATATGTATGTCGGCTTTTTTACTATCTGTCTCTTACAAGTGTAAAATTATCTACTTTATTTCGGTAATATGAAAAATAACTCCTGTTTATTGCTAGAAAAATTCAACGTTTAGGGGTATAATGAAGTATACAAATGCCTATTCCCAAAGGTATTAGGTTTGGAATACTCAAAATTGAGGAGGGATTACAATGAAACATATACGCTCTTTATTAGTAGCTAACCGTGGTGAGATTGCCATCCGTGTGCTTCGTGCTTGTAACGAGATGGGTATTCGCACGGTAGCTATTTACTCCAACGAAGATGCGCTTTCCTTACACCGCAATCAAGCCGATGAATCCTATTTAGTAGGAGAAGGTAAAAAACCAGTTGATGCGTATTTAGATATTGAAGATATTATCCGTATTGCAAAGGAACATGATGTAGATGCGATCCATCCTGGATATGGTTTCCTTTCAGAGAATGCACATTTTGCACAACGATGCGAAGAAGAAGGGATTACGTTTATCGGTCCTAAGGTAGAACATTTAGTGATGTTTGGGGACAAAGTAAATGCCCGTATTCAAGCGAAAAAAGCAGATATCCCAATGATTCCTGGTAGTGATGGACCATTGAAAGATTTTGCTGAGTTAGAAGCATTTGCTGAAACATATGGCTATCCATTGATGATCAAAGCCGTGAATGGCGGTGGCGGTCGTGGTATGCGCGAAGTGACGAAACATGAAGAACTTCGCGATGCTTATGATCGTGCAAAATCGGAAGCTAAAATGGCCTTTGGTGATGACGATGTATATGTAGAAAAACTCATTGTAGAGCCGAAACATATTGAAGTGCAAATTATCGGTGATGAACACGGTAATATTGTGCATTTACACGAGCGTGATTGCTCTATTCAACGCCGTCATCAAAAAGTAGTAGAAGTGGCACCAGCTTTTGCATTACCACAAGAACTTCGTGATCGCATTTGTGCAGCGGCCGTAAAAATCATGAAACACGTACAATATGTAGGTGCTGGTACTGTAGAATTTTTGGTAACAGAAGATGGTAATTTCTACTTTATCGAGGTCAACCCTCGTATCCAAGTAGAACATACTGTAACAGAGATGATTACAGGCATCGATATTGTTCATTCTCAAATTCGCATTGCAGAAGGCTATACATTGCATAGTCCAGAAGTAGCAATTCCAGAACAAGAGAATATTCGTTGTGAAGGGGTGGCTATCCAATGCCGTATTACCACAGAAGATCCGCACAATAACTTCATGCCAGATACAGGTAAATTGATGACATACCGTAGCTCTGGCGGCTTTGGTATTCGTCTAGATGGTGGTAATGCCTTTACAGGGGCCGTTATCACTCCATATTATGATTCTTTATTGGTAAAAGCTACATCCTGGGCGCTTTCTACAGAAGAAGCCATTCGTAAAATGCTTCGTTGCTTGCGCGAGTTCCGTATTCGTGGCGTTAAAACGAATGTCCATTTCTTGGTGAATGTGCTAGAACATGAAGTATTCCAATCTGGTGATTATAATGTAAACTTTATCGATGAACATCCTGAATTGTTCAACCTTAAAAAAGATAAAGATAGAGGTACGAAATTACTTCGTTACATCGCTGATGTGACAGTGAATGGTTACAATGGTCATAAAGAAGAAGTGCCTAATTTTGATCCAATCGTGATGCCTCCTAATATCCAAGGAGCACCAGCGGCGGGGACAAAACAGCTATTAGATGAGTTGGGACCTGAAAAATTCTCCAAATGGATTCAAGAACAGCCAACTGTGTTGTTTACAGATACAACATGGCGTGATGCGCATCAATCTTTATTTGCCACACGTGTACGTACTACCGATATGGCTCGTGTAGCAGGTCGCATTGCTAAAGGATTACCGAACTTATTCTCCTTAGAATGTTGGGGCGGTGCTACCTTTGACGTGGCGTACCGTTTCTTGCACGAAGATCCATGGGAACGATTACGCATGTTCCGTAAACAAGTGCCAAACATTTTGTTACAAATGTTACTTCGTGGCTCCAATGCTGTGGGTTATACAAGCTATGCAGATAACGTAGTGCGTGAATTTATCCGTCTAGCAGGCAATAATGGTATCGATGTATTCCGTGTTTTCGATAGCTTGAATAGCTTAGATAATATGAAAGTAGCGATTGATGAAGTACGTAACCAAGGTAAAGTAGCTGAAGTTGCTTTATGTTATACAGGTGATATTTTAGATGCTCGTCGTGACAAATATAACCTTGACTATTACGTAAAAATGGGTAAAGAGCTAGCGAATGCAGGGGCTAATATTATCGCTATTAAAGATATGGCGGGCTTGTTAAAACCACAAGCAGCGTATAATTTAGTGAGTGCTTTAAAAGATGCTATCGATTTACCAATTCATTTACATACCCATGAAGGCTCTGGTAATGCCATTTATTCCTATGGTCGTGCCGTAGATGCAGGTGTAGATATTGTGGACTTGGCATACTCTGCCTTTGCTAATGGTACAAGTCAACCAAGTATGAGCTCTATGTACTATGGCTTGACAGGTCATGATCGTCAACCACAGATGAATGTGGAATATATGGAACATGCATCCAATTATTTCGGCTCCATTCGTCCGTATTATAAAGGGGTAGATCATACCTCTTCGTACCCAAATACAACGGTATACCAACATGAAATGCCTGGTGGACAATATTCTAACTTGCAACAACAAGCGAAGAGTGTAGGCCTAGGTGATCGTTGGGAAGAAATTAAACGCATGTACCACGAAGTGAATATGTTATTTGGTGATATCATCAAAGTAACACCTTCTTCCAAAGTCGTAGGGGATATGACCTTGTTTATGGTACAAAACAACCTAACAGAACAAGATATCTACGACAAAGGGGATACGTTGGACTTCCCACAATCTGTAGTAGAATTCTTTAAAGGTTACATTGGTACTCCATATTTAGGATTCCCTGAACGATTGCAAGAAATTATTCTGAAAGGGGAAGCTCCATTGGATGGACGCCCAGGAGCGACATTACCATCTGTAGACTTTGAAGCAGTTCGTAAGGAATTAGCTGAGAAGGGTGCAGGCACTACTGATGAAGATGTTATCGCTCATTGCTTATATGCGAAAGTATTCTCCGATTACAGCACATTTAAACAAGAATACTCTGATGTAAGTGTATTAGATACGCCGACATTCTTCTTTGGTATGAAACGTGGTGAAACTATCGAAGTAACTATCGAAAAAGGTAAAACTTTGATGATTAAATACATTCAAATGAGTGAAGCCGATGAAGATGGTACTCGCCATGTCTTATTCGAATTAAATGGTCAACCACGGACGATTAAAATTCACGATAAACACATCAAAACAACAGGTGTAGTTCGTCATAAAGTGGATCCAACAAAACCAGGTGAAGTAGGAGCTACCTTGTCTGGTTCTGTAGTAAAAATTGTGGCACAAGTGGGTCAAGCTGTGAAAAAAGGTGATCCATTGGTAGTAACAGAAGCCATGAAAATGGAAACGACAATTACAGCACCAGTGGCGGGTGTCGTAGGTATTATCCATGTGCGTGAAGGCAGCCGCATTGAAAGTGGAGATTGCTTGTTAACAATTGAAGAACAAGCACATATTGCTAACTAGGTATTAGGATTCACATGGTATGAGCATTGGAGCATGTGCTGAACTCGCGTGCTCTAGTATATGGACCATATATAAGTGAACTAGTATTATTACAGGACATATAATTTAGTATATGAAAACAGGAGCAACGCTGTTGCTCCTGTTTATCATATGCATAGATAGTAGCTATATAGTGTATTTGAAAAATCAGATCATAATATAGAAATGAATACAAGATATAACATGATATAAAAGGAGTGATTCTTATGGCATTCGCATTGCCAGAACGGTCCATCAGTAAAGGGCCTAATTTCATTCGAGATGTATTTGAACGAGGAGCTGGGATTCCCGGTTTCATCAGCTTTGGTATTGGAAATCCTGCGGGAGAAGTAGTACCTGTGAAAGAAATCCAAGATGCCTTTGATCATATTGTACATACAAATCCATTGGAAATTCTTCAATATGGACCTATGCAAGGTGATGCCAAGTTAGCAGAACAAACATTGCATCGATTGATTCATGTACATCATATGCCATCGGAAGGACAACAATTGTTGCTGTCTGTGGGAGCCGGACAAGATTTAGGGTTGGTGCCTAGAACTGTTTGTGATGCAGGCGATGAAGTGTATATGGATGCCTATACGTTTACGAGCGCCATCAATGCAGTGCGCAGTGTAGGTGCAAAAGCGGTGGGCATTCCTACTGATGGAGATGGGATGATTCCAGAGGCATTGGAAGAAGCAGCAAAATCAGGAAACGGTAAATATGTGTATCTGATTCCTAACTTTCAAAACCCAACAGGAATTACGATGCCTTTAGAACGACGTAAGGCTATTTATGAAGTGGCAAGAAAATATGACTTGTTTATCTACGAAGATGATCCATATGGAGAAATTCGTTTTGCTGGAGAACGAGTGCCTACGTTCAAAGAGATAGACACAGATAATCGGGTACTTTATGCAGGTTCGTATTCTAAAACGATTTCTGCAGGACTTCGGGTAGGTTTCTTGTATGGACCGAGCGAAGTGATACAAGCCATTCAAATCATGAAGAACAACTGTGATGGTCAAATGCCGCTAGTGACACAACGTGTAGTGAGTCATTTGTTAGAACATATCGACTATGATGAGCAGATTCAAAGGGTATGTAAGGTGTACTTAGAAAAATGCCAAGTGATGCTAGAGACATTCCGTACATATGGCAGTTCTAAGGTGCAGTTGACAGAACCTACAGGGGGGATGTTCCTATGGATGACATTACCAGATCATGTGGACTGTGATGCATTCTTTGAAGAAGCGATTGCTCGTAAAGTAGGGATTGTAAAAAGCGGAGCCTTCGCTGCCGATGGAGTGCCTTATGGACAGCATTTCCGCTTAAGTTATACGGTGCCATCTTTGGAGGATATTCGAAAGGGCATGCAAATCATCGGAGAGCTGACAAAAGAGTACTGTGGTGAGTAATCCTTTCTATATTGAAAAAATTAGTTTTTGTTCTCGGAAATTTTGATATCCTATGATATAATAGGGATATACCTATATTTGTGTAGGAAATAACATACGTTTACAAGTGTGAAATGTAGTTATCGAGTAGAAGTGAAAGTGTTTGAAGCTTTCAGTCATATAGAAAGAAGGTTTATCATGGCATGTGGAGATAATGGAGGTTGCGGCGGCTGCGGTTCTTCCGGCGGTTGCGGCACTCAACAACCAGTTGATTTAACAGTAAAAACAAATGATAGAAGTCATGTGAAAAAGGTAATCGGCATCGTGTCTGGTAAAGGCGGTGTAGGTAAATCTTTGGTCACAAGCTTAATGGCTGTTAGCCAATCCCGTAAAGGGAAATCCGTTGGGATTCTCGATGGAGATATTACAGGCCCATCGATTCCAAAAGTATTTGGCTTAAAGGATAAAGTGCGTAGTGATGACGGTAAATTAATGTACCCTATCGTGTCTAAGAATGGCGTTAAGGTCATGTCCGTCAACTTACTATTAGATGATGAATCAGATCCTGTGTTATGGAGAGGTCCTGTGGTGGGGAATGTAGTGAAACAATTCTTCTCCGATACAGTGTGGGGCGATGTAGATTATTTATTTGTGGACATGCCTCCAGGAACTGGTGATGTGGCGATGACTGTATTCCAATCCTTGCCATTGGATGGTATTATCGTGGTCACATCTCCTCAAGACTTAGTGTCTATGATTGTTGAAAAAGCTGTGAAAATGGCTGACATGATGCAAGTGCCTATCATTGGGGTAGTAGAAAACTTCTCCTACTTCCGTTGTCCAGACAATGGAAAAGATTATAAAATCTTTGGTGAAAGCCATATTGATGAGGTGTTGAAAAAGTATAATTTGTTGTTACTAGGTCGATTACCAATTGATCCAAAAGTAGCAGAGTTGTGCGATGCTGGTGAAATTGAAACGATCCCATCCACAAACCTAGAAGAAGTAGGCTTACCAGAGTAAGCATGGAAGAGGCCATAGTGTACGGTGTACCTATGGCATTTTTCTTAGGAGGACAGTATGTGCGAACAGTATGATGTGACAGAGATGTATGGTGATTTTTTTGAATATATTGAAAGTTCTACTTCGCCATACCATACGGTAGAAGAGACGTATCGACGGTTAGAAGATACAGGATTTACACCGTTAGCCATGGATGAAGAGTGGAACTTAGGACAAGGGGACTATGTCATCGATGTATATGGCACGACGTTGATTGCCTTTCATATAGGTGACACGCCAAGAGATACATTGCGAATTGCTTCTGCTCATACAGACTTTCCCGGATTTAGAGTGAAACCAAACCCTATGAAAACGGCAAAAGGATATGGCACCTTAAATGTAGAAGGATACGGAGGGATGATTCAATATACTTGGTTTGATAGACCTCTTTCACTGGCCGGTCTTGTCGTCACAAAGGGAAAAGATTCTTTAGGTATAGAAACGCACCATGTAGATTTTAGCCGTCCTGTAGCTACTATTCCTAGTTTGGCCATTCATATGAATCGTACTGTGAATGAAAAAGCTGTATTCAATAAGCAAAAGGAAATGTTGCCACTCGTACTTATGCGGAATGTGGGGGCTGACTATGAAAGTGATGAGGTAGCATTACAGCACTTACTAGCGGATGAAATTGGTTGCGATCCTACAGATATTTTGTCTTACGAGTTGACTGTTTATAATGCGGATACAGTGGATCCAGTCGGTTTTGATGCAGAATATATTAGTGCTCCACGGTTGGATAACTTGACCTCTTGTTATGCCTGCTTGCAAGGGATACTTGCAGCTAAACAGCAACAGGCTTCGGGGATTCGCATGATCTGTTTATTTGACCATGAAGAAGTAGGAAGTCGTACGAAACAAGGTGGTGCCTCTATGTTATTACCGAATATTGTGCGCCGTTTGTATCGAGCATTGGGCTTCACCGAGGAAGCTTGTGAAGCAGATATTGCCAAAGGGTTTATGATTTCCTCTGATGTGGCACATGGATACCATCCTAATTATGGAGAAAAGAATGATATTACAAACTATCCTACATTAAATGGTGGGGTTGTGTTAAAGATTGCCAGCTCTCAATCGTATGCGGGAGATGCAGTCGCACAGGCCATCGTCACAGATCTTTGTAATACACATGGTATTCAACACCAAATTTTTGTGAATCGGTCAGATATGCCAGGAGGGTCTACAGTAGGCTCTATTTCTTCTGCACAACTTGTGATGCGCACTATGGATGTAGGGTTACCATTGTTGGCGATGCATTCTGCTCGTGAATTAATGGGTACCTATGACCAGTTAGAGCTAAATAAATTGATGATAGTTTTTTTAGGGGAGGTATAATATGTGGTCTTTATTAGCATTATTTGTAGCGTTAATTATGAACCGTGTGACAACACCCTTCCAACAAATATTTGATACCCAAACAACGGCTAGTGAACAGCGGAAAGAGATGCTTAGCAAGGGGTTACAACTGTTAGGTATGCTTGTAGTCGCTATATATGGGGTATCGGGACAAGTAGAAATAGCCGGTGTTTCTGGTCGCCTTATCGTACAAGTAGTCTTGGGAGTTGCTTTGGGTCTTGCCTTAGGGCAATGTCTAGAATTGTTTAGCTTCAGTCATGTACGACCACCAGTAGAAGGGAAAAAGCCTACTTCGGTGTATGATCGTTGGATATGGGATACGATTTTTATTTCTATTTTTGTAGCAGCCTATGTGAAATACAATTATGAAATGATCTATATGATAGTAGGCTGGGCCATCTATGTGATTGTGCCGTATGGAATTACACGGTATTTAGAGAGCAGAAATGCTAACTTTTATGTGCATATGAAATCGTATAAAATTGGAACTGTGTTATGGATTATAGCAGCAGCTATCCATGCCTATGCCATTGGGTGGTAATTAAAGATATAAATTATGATTCTCGTTGAGAACGTGATATAATGGCTACATAGTATATTAGAAAGAGTATAATGACGTTATGTAACAACGGTTAGCCCTAATATAGTGGGGTTGGCCGTTGTACTTAGTCTATAGAGAAAAGAGGTATTATGAAATTAGATACAGTACATGCAGGCTTTCGCGTAGAACGCGTGGAAGCTGTACAAGAAATTAATGGCACAGCCTACTTGATGAAACATGAGCAGTCTGGTGCGCGCTTATTATATATCGACACAGAGGACACAAACAAAGTGTTCCATATTGCATTCCGTACACCGCCTCATGATAGTACAGGGGTGGCTCACATTTTAGAGCACTCTGTATTGTGTGGATCTCGGAAATTTCCTTTGCGTGAGCCATTTGTAGAGCTAGTGAAAGGGTCTTTAAATACATTCTTAAATGCCATGACCTACTCCGATAAAACGGTCTACCCTGTGGCAAGTAAAAATGATGCAGACTTTCACAATTTGATGGATGTCTATTTAGATGCCGTATTATATCCCCGCGTAGCAAACGATCCAATGATTGTGATGCAAGAAGGTTGGCATTATGAGTTAGATACGCCAGAAGATCCGTTGACCTATAAGGGTGTTGTATATAACGAGATGAAAGGGGTCTATTCCTCGCCAGATTCTCAGCTAGATCATCATAAGATGAAGGTCTTATATCCAGATACGACCTACGGACATGATTCTGGTGGATATCCGGAGAACATTACAGATTTGACCTATGAAAACTTTAAAGCTTTCTATGAGTCTTACTATCATCCGTCCAATAGTTATATCTATTTGTACGGAGATATGAACATTGAAGAAACATTGTCTTTTATCAACGATGAATATTTATCTAATTTCCATGCTATTGATGTAGATTCTACCATTGCTATGCAAACGCCGTTAGCACAAGGTGTAGTAGCAGCCTATCCATATGGCATTGGCCAAGAAGAGAGTGAAAGCGAAAAAACAATTCATTCCTTGACCTATGTATTCCCAGAAATGACATTCACCCAAAGTTTGGCCTTTGAAGTGCTTACACATGCCTTGTTGACATCTGGATCTGCTCCGTTAAAAGAAGCGATTGTAAAAGCTAACATTGGCAGTGATGTAAGTGGCTATTATATGGATGGCATTCGTCAGCCATTGCTTGAAATTAGCGTAACTGGTTCCGAGTTAGATAAGCAAGGACAGTTGCAAGAGGTAGTGGAAAGCACATTACGTCAATTAGTGGATGCAGGATTAGATAAAGAATTATTAGAAGCATCCTTAAACCGCATTGAGTTTACGTTACGTGAAGCTGATTTTGGCGGCCGTCCTATCGGTCTTGCCTACGGATTGCGCGTCATGGATAATTGGCTCTATGATGAAGATCCAATTGAATTATTGCGCTACGAGCCTGTACTGAAAGAGATTCGTGAAGGATTGCAAACAGATTTCTTTGAAAACTTACTTCGCACATACATCTTAGATAATACCCATAAAGCATTAGTTTCTTTATATCCTCAAAAAGGATTACAAGAAGAAAAAGAAACTCAAGAAAAAGAGAAATTAGCAGCTATTAAAGCGAATATGAGTGCAGAGGAAATCCAACACATTGTGGATCAAACGGCAAAATTAAAAGACATGCAAATGACGCCAGACACGGAAGAAGCACTGGCGACGATTCCGTTGTTGGAACTTTCAGAGATTTCACCAACGGTAGCTGTGACACCACGTCGTGAAATGGACCATAAAGGAATTCGTATTCATCACATTGATGTACCTGCTCGTGGTATCAACTATGTAAGTTTACATTTCAATATGGAAGCCTTACAGGAAGAAGAAGTATTCTATGCAGAATTGCTGTCTGATGTATTAGGCCGTTTGGATGCAGAACGATACACCTATACAGAAGTAGCAAAAGAAATCAACCTTCACCTAGGTGGATATACGATGGATATTTTGCCTGTGTCTATCTATAATGAACGAGATGCATTCGTACCATTAGCGGTGGTTCGCAGTAAAGCCTTGGCCTCCAATATAGGTCATTTAACATCTATCTTAGGGGAAATCATTGGCCGTACGAAATTTACAGCACAAGACCGTTTAGTAGAATTGTTGAAAGAAACAAAAGCAATCTGGGATACAGAAGCATTCCGTCGTGGTAATACAATCGTCACTAATTTATTGCTGGCACAAGTATCCAACATTGGTAAATTCCGCGATCAAGATACATTGGGCTACTTCCGTCAATTAGTGCAAGTGTTAAACGATGAAACGGCTCTTTCTGGTGTAGCAGAGCAGTTGATGAAAGTACAACAACGTTTGTTCCGTAAAGATAACTTAGAAATTTCTTTCGTAGGTACAGATGAAGAATTATCTGCTTTCTTAGATCATTTAGATGCCATTACCAATGTGTTAAGTGACGATACTTGGGAAGCACAATTGAACATGACTGCTTCCTATGTAAACGAAGGCTTAGCGACCTCTGGTAAAGTGCAATATGTGGCTAAGGGTGGTAACTTCCGTGACCATGGTGGGACCCACACCGGTACTATGAGTGTGTTGGAAACAATGTTGCGCTATGACTATTTATGGAATCTAATTCGTGTACAAGGCGGCGCATACGGTGCCTTTGCGAACTTCCATAATAATGGGAATATGGTGTTCTGTTCCTATCGTGATCCAAATTTAGAAAATACATTAAACGTCTATGATGGACTACCAACATATTTGCGTGAATTAGAATTGTCCCCACGTGAAATGCGTAAATATATCATTGGTACCATGAGTAGTTTAGATTTATCGAATACTCCATTCCTACAAGCTGCACGGGCTATGAGCTTGTATTATAGCAAAACCGACGAAGCACAAATGACAGCCTTCCGCCAACAAGTGTTAGACACAACGGTAGAAGACTTACAAGGTTTAGCAGATGTTATCGAAGCTGTATTACAAGACAACCACATCGTAGTGATGGGCAATGAACAACGTATCAAAGAAGCAGGACAGCTATTTGATCAAGTAAGCAACTTGCCACAATAATCATGACATACGAAAAGTAGTTTATAGATAACTACTGATATAGAAAAGCCATACCTTTATCTGGGAACAGATAGGGGTATGGCTTTTGTGCTGTCATAATACGATTGAGGGATTATAAATCGGATACGTTTAATAAATTATGAGGAGAGAAGATTTATTTCTTGACAGCACCTATTTGAAAGGCATATAGTAAATATGATAATCATTACTAATTTATGAAAGGATGTGTTGTAAATGTATAGAAGTAAGAGAGCATGGATATCAGGGGCTATAGCATCTTGGTGTTTACTTTCATTAAGCAGTGTGCAAGGTGCAACAGCAGATTCTGTATATGTAAGTGCAAATCCAATTATAGAAAGTTTAAAAGATGAAAGTTTATCAACAACAGTGATTTCAAAAGCAGATATTGCTAACAAGCAAGCTAAGTCTGTGGAAGATATTATTTTTACTGAAACAGGGGTAAGTCGAACTGTAGATGCTATGGGTCGAGTGGCTCTATCAATTCGTGGAGCAGAGCCTCGTCATACGCTAATCCTAATTAATGGTCAACCAGTGATGGGTGAGATGGAAGCCTATTTAGGTCAAGGGGATGAATTACAGCGATTAGGCGCAGAATCCATTGATCGTATTGAAGTTATCAGAGGTGCTGCCTCAGCTAAATATGGAGCGAATGCCATGGGTGGCGTCATCAACGTGGTAACGACAAAACCGACTAAACATAGTCAACTGGAGTTGAATGTAGAAGGACGTAGAATACAAGGCGACCATGGTGTGTTACCTTATAAGAATATATTTATTAGAGCTAATTCCGGGAATATAGGGAAAGGTAGAGTTTCTTTATATAGTAGTAAACGGGATATTATGCCTATTTATAGTCAAAAAGAATTTATAGGGGCTATGAATCAATCGGGGAGTGTGCATAATGCATTACGATACTATGGAGATATTAAAGAGCTAGGATTTCATGCTGAGTATGATGCCAATGCAAATCATCATTTCAGTGTACAGTCTACACATTGGAAGGAAGATACAAATAGGGATATTAAACATTCCAATGATGCCCCTGATCCAGTAGTACATTATGGAAGAAATATAGAACGATGGAGACATCAACTTACATACGCAGGAAATAATCAAAAAAATTTAGACTGGAAAGTTGATCTATCTATTTATAATCAGAAAGAATTTGATAAAACGATTTCATCCACCGCTATCTTTTCTCCCTATGAAGGTAAAAATACGCTGCATTATATTGATGATGTGAAGCACCGTGAATGGAAATTAAATGCCACTTTAAATCAACAAGTAGGTAACCATCATTTTCTATCCTACCGAGTGGGCTATAGTGAAGAGAACGGCTCAGGTAGTCGGTTGAAAAGTGCGAAATCTATATATACAAGATATATAAATCCATGGGACTTTGATAAAAATCTTCATAGTGATAAAGGTGTTGGTGAGCCTAGTTCCAAAGTCTATGATTATGCATTATATCGTGATGAAGCAGATATACCACAATATGATCAGGCTTATGAATTATATGGATATAAAAATCGTCAAGGGAAGGCGATCATTCCTAGCTATACCTATCAGGATTATACCAACGATGTAGAAGATGAAGATAGAATTCATACATTTGCAGAAGAATTGCGTGCTGAAAATGAAAGTCTACGAACACCTAATGAGGATGGTGATTTGCCAGATGATGATATTATTATGCGTCGATACTATGATGCAAAAACGTTAAAATGGCATGGGAAAACATTTACAGAAGAGGGAACCAGTCGTAGAAATCGTCAGACTATTGGTACTTCAAATATTAGAAAAATGAATATTGCCATTTCAGATTTTTGGCAGTTAAATAAGAATACATTCTTCACACCTATCCTTCGATGGGACAATAGTAATTTATTCGGTAATACAGTGACATTTAATTTAGGGCTAACTCATTATGTACATGGAAATAGAAACTATCGAATCAAAACCAATGTAGGAACTGCCTATACAGAACCAGGTATGGGGGAATTATACTATAACTGGGAAATGTATGCAGGGATGCCATATGATTTTGGTGTTGGTAAGTTAGGCTATTATTGGATTGGCAATCCTAATTTAAAACCAGAAAAATCTATCAATGTAGACCTAGGCTTTGAATATGATACGAAACGATTACACAGTCGTATGATGGTGTTCCATAATGATATTAAAAATTATATGACAACCTATTTTACTGGGAAGTTGATGAATTTTAATCCAGATGCAGGTAAGAATACGTGGATGACTCCTCCAGATATGATTTATAGCTTTAAAAATATAGGGAAAGCTGAAATTACAGGTGTAGAAGGAGAAATAAAATATGCCCTCAATACCAACCTTTCTACACGACTCGGCTATACTTATTTGCACGCTCGTAATATCAGTGATCCAACGATGCCAGCACAGCTATTAAATAAACCTGTACATAAAATCGATATAGGAGTGCAGTATGAAAATAAAAAATCTGGTTGGCAAGCATCTCTTTGGGGAGATTACTATATTCATATGTTAGATAGTAATACCATTGCTAATAATGGTAACTATGTACATAATGATTTAGGCAATGGAGATTCACAATACGCTTTTGCAGAAAAAGGGAAACAAACTTACGAAAGTAAAAGCTTTGCGATTTGGAATGCTATGATCCAAAAGAAAATAGGAAAAGATTCCCTTGCCTACATAGGTGTTGATAATATCTTTAATCATCGTGATGATGCACAAGCTCATCAAGAGCGAATGTATAAATTTGGTTTACACATGAAATTTGGGGCGGATAGTAGTGAAAGCAGCTACCAAAGAATTACAAGGTTATCACAAAAAATTTCTAATGCGCCGTTGAATTGGTTCATCCGTCAAGAATCTATCCAAGAACCTCTTACATTTTACGGGTCCTATCATGGTGCGTGGAGTAGTTTTACAGGTAAAGAAAAACCTACAGAGGCTAGAGTGACAGCAACAAGTACCATTGGAGATGCATATAAAAATTATTTAGAAAAGGCTAATCATGGTTATAGTTCCTCAGTACAGGTAGGAGTGAAAGGAACTGTGACTAAAGATACCTCGATCGATGTTGCGGTAGAGGCTACATCATATAAGGGAAAAGAACAGTCAATTGATGCTGGAACGCATGCAGGCATACAATCAGTAACGGTAAAACGATTAGAAGTCAATCATCATAAGAATGACTGGAAATGGTCGGTTGGCCGTTTATATGAAGCCCTTGGTACGACTGGATACTGGTTTAATGATTCCTATGATGGTGTGAGAGCCATATGGTCAAGCCCGATGACAGAAGTACGGATGGGATATGGAGATTTCCATCGTAGTACGGGTATTACCGATTCTGCTTATACACATGCCGTTAAAACATCATTTACTAGACCACCAACAAAAGATGAATGGTTAGGACAAGGTTCATTTAATAAGACGGGCTTAACAGGAGAGTATACAGATGGTAGTGTGCATGTAAATAATTTTAAAACGCTACGTGATAAACTAGAAGCAGCTCAATCTCCAGAAGAGGAAAAAGCAGTTATAGACACATATATGAAGGTCATTGAAAAAGATGACCCTAAATTGTATGAAAAATTACATAATCGAAGTGGTCAATACTATATGAATAGTTTCATATGGAGGAAAGTAACTGTTACTAATACGGCTGGTCAAGTTATAGGTGAATATATGACTACGGACTTGCCGCAAGTATATACTAAGAGCGCTTCTAATGATACAGCATTGTTAGAAAAAGATGCTACAAAAGCTTGGGATGTAACAATGCAAGTAGGGGAAAACAAAGAGGATTGGTCCAGGTATGTATCTAACTCTGGCTTGTTAAAAGATGGATCCTATAAATTACATTCAGACTTTTACGGATATGGAACCTATTTAGGAAATGATGTGCTAGAGGATTTGGGAACGACGAATCGTGGTAGACGGTACGGTGGAATCATGGCATCTAAATTTGATACTTCCAAATTTGTTCGCATGACACAAGAAGAAGCGAAAGCAAAAGCAATTACATCGCTTTGGAATAAAGATACAGCATGGATGACATTAACTAAGAAACTACCTAATGGATCTAGAGCGACTGGATTCGTGAAAAGTAATATTTCACCATTAGCTAAACGTGTCTTGTTGTTGTTAGCGAGTGAGCTTTGGAAACCAGAGAATAATAGTTCACTTCCTTTACACTTGTTAGAACAAGAAGGGTATCGTGTTCCTATTGTTGGTAATGTACTTGTTCAAGATACGATTCCATCTGTTAATAAAGCGTTCTTTACACAACTCAAACATCAAATAAATAATCACTGGGGTGTACAAGCTTGGTATATGCGATCAATACAGGATTCAACTAATACATTGCAGTATGCGAATGCTTCTGGAAATGATGTATATCAATATAATCAGATAGTTAATGTGGTCGGAGCAGGACTAGTATGGAAGCCATCTGATACGTTAACTGTGTCAGCAGATATAGGGCAAAATAGAACATCTTTTGGTAAATATTTGAATGGTGAAACTCAATATACCTATGATAATAGTGTTATTACTTCCAAAGGTAGACGTATTGGTTCATACCCTAAATTCTGGACGATTCGGTTAGATGTGGGTCATCCAGAACAGAAACATGTTGGTTCCTGGAATGCATATGCAGACTATAAATACTTTGAACATGGATCTTTTATCGGCGGTAATGGAACTAATGCATTGCCAGATCGTTATTTAGATGGTGTACAAAGCTTTACTGTAGGTGGCAGATATACACCAGTGCAGGATGTTAATGTATATGCATCTTATACATTCAATGCAAAAGGTATTCATAGTAGAGATACTTTATATGGAGGAGAAAAATTTGACTTAGGTGATTATACTAAGATAGCTGTTGAATATAAATTCTAATGGACATATTAAAAAGCCATACCTTATCTGGAAACAGATAGGGGTATGGCTTTTCTGACTATGAGGCTAATAATACCATATATTATCTTTGATGATATAGTTCCATCCTATTCGATGCATCATATACTCAAACAATTTACAATTGAATTGACCGTATATGAAGAGATACAGTAGAATATAAGTAATATATTGTTTGTATTTCATAAGGGGGAAGAACTATGCTAAAAAAATGTTTGGTAGGTTGTCTAGCGGTAAGTTCCTTGCTGTTCACGGCGGTGAATGCATACGATTACAACGAATATGATCAAAAGTTAGTGAACAGAATGTCTGGAGAATGGAAGAATCTAGATGGACAAGTAGTTTTCAATATTCAAAATGGGTATATTAATGGGGCTCAAGTGCTAGATGTAGCAGCATTAGCAGGTAATCGTAGCTTTGGTGTTGGGAACTTTATTATACATGAAGCGGTAGGAAATCGCCCATTGCGTATGAGCTTTGCTAGTTTAGACAATAGTGCTGGTCGAATTGTTTATAATGGTCAGGCATTATTTAGAAAAGTGCCAGTACCATATTCTGAAAGTGTATCTGGTATACATATTGGATCTACAAAAGATGAGGTATTACAAACTTTCGGACGACCTACGAGAACTTGGGGTGACGTGTATGATGAGAATTGGGAATATGCGAACTATAAGATGAGAGTTAGACTAGGTGGAGGAACTGTTACGGCGGTAAGCATGTTCAAAGGCAGTCCACTTCGTTTTGATACATCAGGATTAAGTTACGGCGATGGTAAGTATGAATTTATGGGGGTATATGATATTCATAACAGCGGTGGGCCTGCTATGAAAGTATTGCCTACAGGTGAAACTATCAACTATAATAGTGGCTTAGGTCATATGGAGATTACTTTAGATCCTTTGACTTAATAAAGGAAGGTTAATTATCGTCTATCTGTCACAACTCGTACTGAATATGATCCTAGTTTGAGACTACCAGAGAGCACACAAGATGGTTCTCGATTAGTGTTTGACTATGATTATGATAATAAAACGATTAGCTTAGTAGGAGGTAGAAGAGGAGATCGTACTATCGATGTATCAAATGGTGAAGATTGGCAGTATCCAGCAGAAGCGAAAGCAGCAGCTCTTACAGCATTCCGTGTAGTCTATGGTATTCCATTCTATTAATAAAAATCATATAATTTATTGTATGTTTAGATAATAAGCTACAAAAAAATAAAATATAACAATGTTTAATAAAATAGAGGAATGTTGATCAATATGTGTCAACATTCCTCTGTTTTTATACTTGTAAGAAGGAAAAGCAGTTTTATTTTTATAATATCAATAAAAAAGCCATACCCTTATCTGGGAACAGATAGGGGTATGGCTTTTCTGACTATGAGGCTAATAATACCATAAATTATCTTTAATGATATAGTTCCAACCTATTCTATGCATCATATACTCAAAAACTTTATGACGTGGAATTACAACAGTAGTATGACCTGATCTCATTGTATTTGTATAGTATCTCCACATATCATTTTTAAATTTTGAAAAGTTCCAAGTTACTGTCTCTATGACTCTGTTATGCTTGACTATTTTCACAGACACAGTAATCCATTTTCCAGTAGAGGATGTTCCGTAAGAAATTGTATCATCCATTATATAAATATGAGTATTTTCTGAACTATTAATCCAGATGTCATTGGCATTCACTGATGTAACAAAAAATGAAAGCGTAATAAAAGCAAAACAAAATGATAATAGTGTTATTATTGTACGATTCTTCATTTTAAATCACCCCGTTTATTCTAAACTGATAATACAATTTCTGACACATATATCATATAATAAAATATATACAATGCATAGGTTTTAATAAAAACGATTAGGGCTGTATTCATATGTAATTGAATTGACCATTTATAAATAGATACTGTACAATAAAGATAATATAGTGTTCGTATTTCATAGGGGGAAGAACTATGCTAAAAAAATGTTTAGTAGGTTGTCTAGCGGTAAGTTCCTTACTGTTCACGGCGGTACATGCATACGATTACAGCGAGTATGAGCAAAATTTAGTGAACAGAATGTCTGGAGAATGGAAGAATTTAGATGGTCAAGTGGTTTTAAATATCCAAAATGGATATATTAATGGGGCCCAAGTGTTAGATATTACGAAATTAGCAGGTTATAGCAAGTTTGGTAGTGGTAATTTTATTATACATGAAGCAGCAGGAAATCGTGTAGTACCTGTGGAATTTACTATTTTTGGGAATAGTACGGATAGAATTGTATATAATGATCAGGCTCTATTTAAACAAATACCAGTTCCATATTCTGAAAGTGTATCTGGAATACATGTTGGCTCTACAAAGGATGAAGTATTACAAACATTTGGTAATCCAACAAAAAGAATGGGAGATACCTATGGTGAGAGCTTGGAGTATGCACATTATAAAATGAGGATTAGATTAGATGGAGGCAGTGTTACATCTGTGACTCTATTTAAGGGGAGTCCGCTCCAATTTGATACATCTGGGTTGAGTTATGGTGACGGTAAAGATGAATTTATGAGAGTGTATGATATTCCGAATCGTGGAGAGGTGGTTAAGAAGGCACTACCAACAGGTGAATATATTGCATATTATATTCAAGACGGTCTTGTGGAAATTACCTTAAATCCTATGTGGTAAGTTTATTAATATTGCCGAATAGTTTTGTGGTATACGCTATATGCATTTATATATTGCTGAGGTATATAGACTACGAATACGATTTGTTATATGATGGAAAAGCTGACTATTAGCATCTAAAATATATACACATATTGTCCTCGTAGTTATGCATAGGATATAATAAACATAAAGTTAGATTGTACAGATTAGGGCAATCAGTCTAGGCATATACAAGAGGAGATATTTTATGAAATCATTATGTAAATTGTTACTTGTCACCATGGTAGTATGGTTAGGTGCACTATCACTGACTCCAGCAGAAGCGAGTGTAGCAAATGATCCTGGGTATGTACGTATTTATCGTTCGGGATCTATGACTTTTTATTTAAATAAACGGTCCATTGCGATTGAAAACTATAACCCACCATACTATCGCTTATCTGTTACAACTCGTACTGAATTTTCTCCTATTTTAAGGGTACCAGAAACGACAGAAGATGGTGCTCGTATGGTATTTGACTATAATTATGATAATAAAACTATTCGATTTGTATCCATGGATGGACGGCCATATAGTTTTAGGGATGCAACGATTAATGTTGCAAGACATGAAGGTTGGCAACGCCCCCATGAAGCTACAGCAGCAGCCCTTGCAGCATTCCGTGTAGTTTACGGTATTCCATTTTATTAATAAAAAGCATATAACGTACTGAACATTTGGAAA
>NZ_RQVA01000015.1:0-48054 GCF_003992255.1 Veillonella sp. CHU110
ATGCCTACTTTTTTGCATAAAAAAATATACCTTGGGGGGATGGCTTTTGCTGTCCCCCCAAGATATATTATAGAGCCTCATTTTCTCTTTACATATATTTTTACATCAATCCATGCTCTTTTGCAATAGCCGTTACTTCTTCTGTTGTAAAGTTAGTAACTTCTGCAATCATTTCTAAAGATAATTGCTTACGTAACATCTGAATGACAACTTCAGTTTTACCTTCGACTACACCTTCTGCCCGACCCTCAGCTATACCTTCTTTCCAATATGCATAATGATCCATTGATAGCATTGAATATTCCTCCCTCCAAGCCTCACAATGTTTTGCTTCATCTACGGCACTTTCAATATCTCGTAGTAACTCATCTGATGCAGTTTGACCATCCACATAATCTAGGAACCGTTGTAACGGTTTTGAAATGTCATCTTTGGTGCCTTTCGTACTTAAAAACAACTTCGTCGCCCCATCATTTAAGAGGATATCATGATCTTCCATACAAATATTTTTAAAAGTATACTTATGCCGATTACCACTAAAAACAGGGAACGTACAAATAAAAATAATATACGAATCATTTAAGCTCATATACTTCTGACCTTTTTGCAAGTGATACATATCTAAAATACTTTGATAAAAACGTGTGCGCTTCACCAACTCTTCCATATCTTTGCTAGTTTGCATTTCGATATTGAGCACAGTTCCCTTATCATCATTCACATACACATCTAAGCGGATACTTTTCGTTTCCAAGCTCACATCCAGAGTTTTCTCCTCCTGGATGTAGACGATATCCTTAATAGAAATGTCTAATAAACGTTCCAGTACAGCTTTACAAATCGGTTTCTTTAACATAACCTTCTGAAAGATAAAATTGTCTTGAATAGTCAATTCATCGAATGATTTAATACGCATGCAATGCCTCTCTTTCATTCTTACTAAAAGTATACCACAATTACAAGGCAGGTCGGTAGATATATCTAGCCTCATATAAATACACTTCTCTATGAAAGTAGATTTCCCTAGAAAATTTCCTAACAGTGAATACTTTTCAGATAATTTTTGTAGTCCTATTCAAGTATTTTTATATCCCTGTAATGCAGCCAACACTTTCCCCTTATCTTGATAGCTCAAAAACTGCAAACTAATAGGAACTACATAAATGCCACCTGTATCTGTTTGGACATATAATGTTTTCCAATCTTCTCCTAATCCCATAATTCCTCGATAATGAACAAAGGTCAAGTATAGATTCGGTGCAAAAAATCGGTGAATCCGTTCTTTCACTAGTATAGGAGTTCGTTTGACAATAATTCCTTCTGTGGCAATGTACACTTCTATATCATCTTGTTGGTACATGCGAAGCAGCGCATAGACTGCCACGAAGGCACTTAATATAATCATCGTATGCCAACCATACCCTACTTCTCGATACAACACAAATCCATGATAAATCCCCCACACAGCTATCCCCGCATATAGCAACTGAAAGCCCCATATCATAACTGTAGAGTTATGTAGCTCTTCTTGGATAGTCCCACAGGGAAACATCTCTTCTACGTCTTCTCGTTTCATACTTTCTCCCAATATACAGATTGGGAAATAGTCACTACTATTTCCCAACATGTTCGTATGCATTTACACAACAATATGTCATTCCGATTCTACAGTACGATTAATTCTTAGAAGCGGCCTATTCTTCCATTCTTGCTCTGCCTGTTCATATTCTTCCTTCATTTTCTTATCATATACAGCTTTTTTAGTATCACGATCTGTTAACTGTTTTACTGTGTTCAAAAGTGATTTGGCCACTTCACTTCCCTCTGTATCCATGAAATAATCATAGTTTCTTCTGCCCACCACCACATTAGAACCAGGTGTATACAGTAATGCGTCTACAACTTTCACATCAGTAGACCCAAAGTACACTTTATAATGTACAACCTCCTGCCGAGGTTTGTTTATATTGATTTTAGCTACCCAAGCATCCGCTGTATCCCATTCTGCATCATAGGAAACTGTATTCACATCAAGTTTTAAAGTTTCAGTTGTGTCAGAATATAGCGACTGCCAACGTGGCTCATTAAAGTCTTTCCCATGTACTGTATGGAGAAGCCCTAACCATAGTACCATCCCTAATATCACTAGTTGTTTCATACGCTCTCCTTCATACAATTTCCATATCGGCAATGAGTATCTGTATTATATACATGAAGTCTGCTCTTATATTTTCTCAACAACAAACGGTTGGGAAATAGCATCCTACCATTTCCCAACTGTTCCTTTATATGCCAAATAGAGAGCCTAAAATACCACCAATGGTTGCCACACGATTACGTTTTTCAGCTTCTTTTTGTGCTGCTTTTTGTTTTTCCTCAAATGCTTTTTGCTCTTCTAAACGTTTTTGCTCTTCCACACGTTGCTCCTCTAATCTTCTTTGTGCTTCCTCTTCTCTTTCTTTTTTCAAAGTAGCTAATTTAGCATCACGACTTACAAGACCTTTGACAGCTAACAAAAGTGCTTCATCTCCACTACTTGGTGCTGGAGTCAATGATGTATTATAAAATACCTTGTTATACAGCGTCTCATCTGAACCTGTTCTATACACGTATAGTTTCTTTAAGATAATAACATTATTTTTAAAGTTTATTGTATAGTTTTGTAATCGCTGTTGTCTCTCTGCAGGATGTATCCACACAGCCCAAACATCTGCTGTATCACTAGCAGGATCATACGATATCGTATTCAAATCTATTTTTCCCGTATAGTTTGCATTGGAATAAAACCACTGCCACCGAGCCTCATTAAATTCCTTGGCACTAACTGTACTCAACAAACCTACCAATACCATTACCAACAGTAGTATCTTTTTCATAATAGAGTTCCTCCTCGTAAACACTGTACATACCTATGGTTACTATACTCATTACTCCTACTAAAAAAGATGTAATGAAACACAGCTCGTGCATTTCATTACATCTTAGTATTACTTACGTCGTAAGCCCATCGCTTCTTCTACACGAGCTAATGTTACATTCGCTACAGCAGCGGCTTTTTCAGCACCTTGTGTCAAAATTGTATCTAACTCAGGACTGTTGATTAATTCTGCATACCGTTCATGGATCGGTGTCATTGCTCCTACCAATAGATCTGCAATGTCACCTTTGAACGTTCCATAATTTTTGCCAGCATACATGCTTTCAATAGCCTCAAAGGAATCTCCTGTTAAGGCATTATAAATACTCATCAAATTGGAAATACCAGGCTGTTTTTCTTTATCGTAGCGCACGACCCCTTCAGAGTCAGTGGCAGCTTTTTTAATCTTCTTCACCACCACATCTGGCGTATCCAACAATCGGATTGTCGCCCAATTGTTATCATCGGACTTGCTCATTTTTTTCGTTGGATCTTGCAAGGACATAACACGAGCACCACCTACAGTAGTTTTAATTTCCGGCATAGCGAAGACTTCGCCGTATTTGAAATTGAAACGTTGCGCCAAGTCACGAGTTAACTCGATATGTTGACGTTGGTCATCCCCTACCGGCACATAGTTGGTTTGGTACAGTAAAATATCTGCCGCCATCAATGGTGGATATGTCAACAAACCAGCCGGGATGGTTTCCCCTTGTTTCGCCGATTTATCTTTGTACTGGGTCATACGCTCTAGCTCACCGATGGAGCTCAATGTTGTTAAAATCCATCCTAACTGTGCATGGGCAGGCACTTCAGATTGTACAAACAAAGTCACTTTGTTCGGGTCTAAGCCCACTGCCAAATATAAAGCAGCAAGGCTTCGAGTGTTATGGATTAAGTCCTTTGGATCTTGTGGTACTGTAATCGCATGTTGGTTTACGATACAGTAAAAACATTCATGGTCATCTTGGAATGTTAAGAAGTTACGAAGAGCTCCAAGGTAATTACCAATGGTCAACTCACCGCTAGGTTGTATTCCGGAAAATATAACAGACATAGTATCTCCTATTCTACGGTTACAGATTTCGCCAAGTTTCTTGGTTTATCTACATCAGCACCGCGAGTGATAGCTGCATAATAGGACAACAATTGCAATGGCACAACGGCTAAGATAGGCACTGTGAAAGCGTCAGTTTTTGGCACGAAGATAGTATGGTCAACATATTTCGCCAATTCTTCGTCACCTTTCATACCTACGCCGATTACGATAGCATCACGAGCTTTTACTTCTTTGATGTTGCTCATCATTTTTTCACGTACAGATTCTTGTGTTGCCAAGGCGATAACAGGAATGCCTTCTTCGATCAAGGCTAAGGTACCGTGTTTCAGTTCACCACCTGCATAGGCTTCTGCATGGATGTAAGAAATTTCTTTCAATTTCAAAGATCCTTCCATCGCTACAGCATAGTCGATTAAACGACCTAAGAAGAACGCATCTTCTTTGTAACCGTAGTGGTTGGCAAAGGCTTTGATTTCGTCTACATTTTCAAAGATTTCATGAGTCAATGTAGGCAATTCTTGTAAATTTGTTAAAATCTCATGTTTTACCGCTTCATCGATGCGACCATTCAATTGACCTAAGTACACAGCCAATAACAATAAAGCTACTAATTGTGTGGTGTACGCTTTTGTGGAAGCTACGGCGATTTCAGGGCCTGCCCATGTATAGATAACTTGATCCGCTTCACGAGATACAGCAGAACCTACTACGTTAGTAATACCTAACGATTTAGCACCTAAGCGTTTTGCCTCTTTTAAAGCAGATAATGTATCGCTAGTTTCACCAGATTGGCTGATAACGATGCATAAGGTATCTTCATCCGTTAATGGTGTACGGTAACGGTATTCAGAAGCGATATCTACTTCTACTGGAATACGAGCTAATTGCTCAATGTAGTATTTCGCTACTAACCCTGCATGATACGCCGTACCACACGCTGTAATCAAGATGCGTTTGATGCCTTTTACCATGTCTGGCGTCCAGTTTAACTCATCATACACAACTTCTGTAGCTTCTTTATTAATACGGCCACATAGAGTATCACGAATCGCTTTTGGTTGTTCGTAAATTTCTTTCAACATGAAATGTTCGTAGCCACCTTTTTCAGCCGCTTCTGCATTCCATGTGACATGGTAAATGTCTTTTTCTACTGGTTGGCCAGCGCGGTCAGTGATGGATACGCTATCTGGTGTAACAATAACAACTTCGTTGTCGTTAATGATATATGTTTCACGAGTGCGTTGAATAATAGCTGGGATGTCGGAAGCGATGAAATTTTCACCTTTACCCAAGCCTACTACCAATGGGTTATCTTTTTTGGTAGCAATGATTTTATTTGGTTCATCAGCGCAAACCATTACCAAAGAATAAGACCCTTCAATGCGTTCTAACATGCGACGAACAGTACTTTCAAAATTGCCATCGTACATATCGCTCAATAAGTGAGCTACTACTTCTGTATCTGTTTCAGATGTAAATTCAACACCTTTAGCCAATAATTCTTCTTTCAATGGCATATAATTTTCAATGATACCATTGTGAACTACGGCAAATTTGCCATCTGTGCTTGTGTGCGGGTGCGCATTCATATCGCTTGGACGACCATGGGTAGCCCAACGGGTATGACCGATACCAATATGACCTTGGTTAGGATCAGCTTTTACCACAGCTTCCAAATTCGCCAAACGGCCCATTTTCTTTTGTACTTTAATCACATTATTTTCGCCCACTACGGCAATCCCTGCAGAATCATATCCGCGGTACTCTAATTTCTCCAAACCTTCCAGCATAAAATCTGCTGCATTTTCAAATCCAATATATCCTACGATACCACACATGGTATATTCCTCCTTGATTAATTCATTTCTATTGCTTCTGAAAGTAGCCTTTGTGCACCTAGTTACCTTGGTGTTTTGCTCTACTTCTACGACGGAAGCTCGCCGAGAGGCATCCGCTGAATTTCGATACTCCTCTACCTCGTCCGCTGTGAAAGCTGTCTCTTTCCAGCGCTTGCGCTATTCGCCTGTACGAATTTGGTTCCTCCTTTGCATGTGTTTCGACAGTTCTGTTGATTATGCTTTCTCTTTTAAAAAAAGTCATAATCAGTAGTATTATACTTCATATGAGCCGTTACTGTAAAGAAATAAAGGAATTTATGTAAGGCAATATAATTTTGTCATACTATAATGATGCATAAATGTCCCTCACAACTAGCACAAAACTAATATAGAGGAACGCTGACCTGAGTGTGTCAACATTCCTCTATTCCACCATTATGCTATTAATCTAGTTGTGCATGTGTTCATCGCCGCAGTCGTATTGCATCTGTTGTACTATGGGTTCATCTATGGCAGTCCTATTGCATAAGATCTGAACTCCCTAATTCGTCTTATGAACCCGCCTTCCCCTTACGTCTCTTCTGTAATCATTCCATTACGACACAACAGTCGATGATTCCCTACTGCTGCTGCTTCTTCCTCACTATGAGTGACCCATAAACAAGGAATGCTCCACTCAGAGATGATAGCCACTAAGTCTTGTTGCAACTGTGCCCGTAAATTCACATCTAATGCCGTAAGCGGTTCATCTAAGATAAGTAACACTGGTTTGGAGTACAGTGCTCGTCCTAATGCCACCCTTTGTTGCTCCCCACCAGACAAGCCTTTGGCTTTCTTCTTGAGATGTGGTGTCAATCGCAATCGTTCCACAATATGATCGAATAACTCTGGAGACCCTTGTTTGCTGTACCGGATATTTTCCTCTACAGTCATATGAGGAAACACAATATTACCCTGCGGCATATAGCCAATGTGTCGTTCTTGGGTAGGCGTGACCTTTCCCTTTTTGAACCATACTACATCATTGGCTATAATCTTACCTTCTTTCGGTGTCAACAGTCCACACAGAGCTTTCAAAAAGGTAGATTTTCCACTCCCAGAGGGTCCCATTAATGTGGTTATCCCTTCTCGCAAGGTCCCTTGGGCTTTCACCTTAAAGGTTCCTCGTTCTATAACAATATCAAAGAAAATCATAGTACCTCCTTACCGATTTGAGAAGAGGGAACCTTTGGTTAGACCTTGAATGGCCCACACAAGCCCCAATGTTAAGATACAAATATAAACTACAAGTTCAAAGGCCCCACTGTAATCACCAAATTCTACGAGAGAATAAATAGCTAATGGCATTGTTCTCGTCACACCTGGAATATTTCCAGCAATCAATATGGTAGCACCAAATTCTCCTAAGCCACGGGCAAAACACAAGATGGACCCGCTAAGGATTCCCTTCCATGCCAAAGGCAGTGAAATTGTCCAAAACACACGAAATTCCGAGGTCCCCAAAGTGCGAGCTACATCTTCCATGTCTCGATCGATAGCAGCCAGCGCTGTTCGCACCGACTGATAGAAGAGGGGAAAGCTGACCACTGCCGATGCAATGATTGCCCCTAACTTAGAGAATACCACTCGAATACCGTGAGCCTCTAGCCAAGCTCCAAAGGCATTGCCAGGAGAAAATATGATAAGCAATACGAAGCCCAATACCACCGGAGGCAATACTAAGGGCAATGTAAAGAAGGAATCAATCAGGGATTTTCCTGGGAATGAATATCGCTTCATTACATAGGTAAGACTGAGTCCCACCACCACATTGATGAGAAGCGCTAAAAATGCGACTTCGATAGATAACTGTAAAGCTATCATTGTTGAGCCGGTTCAGCGAAGCCCCATTTAGCTAATACTTCGCTAGCCTCTTTGCTTGTTAGGTACGCATAGAAATCTTCTGTTAATTTATTTTGGTTCTTTTTCACGATACCAATTGGATATTCAATAGGTGCATGTAATTTCGCATCTACAGTAGCAGAAATATCTACTTTGTCTTTCAATGCCAACGCATCTGTTTTATATACAAACCCTACATCAGCTGCACCTTCCGCAATGTACGCACCGACTGCTTTTACGTCTTTCGCAAATACGATGTTAGGTTCTACTGTATCCCAAAGATTCGCTTTTGTTAAAGATTCTTTTGCATATTTACCAGCTGGTACTGTTTCTACCGTACCGATAGCTACGCGTTTTGCATTCGCAACATTGTCTAATGTCACAGCCTCTTTACCTTTTGGCACGATCATTACCAATGTGTTTGCTACGAATGGGCGAATATTATCCATTAAACCTTTTTCATTTAATTGATCCATATTCTTTTTGTTCGCAGAAATAAAGATACTGGATGGTGCACCTTCTTCGATTTGTTGACGTAATGTGCCAGAACCTGCATAGACAATATTTACTTGTTCAGGTTTTAAGTTATGCTTTTTCACATAGTCTGCTTTTAACTCTTCCAACGCCCCTTGCATACTAGCTGCTGCAGATACAGTAATCGTTTCTGTTGTGGATGGTGCTGTAGACGATGTATCCCCTTGTCCACCGCAACCTGCTAATGCCAACATGCCTGCCATCATTAAACCTACTAACCAATTTCGCTTCATCATGATATCCTCCCTTTAAAAATATATAATAGAAGCTTACTACATAATTTTATTATACTTCATGTGTCACAATAATGAAATGACTTTGCTTACATATGATACAATAAATATGACAACTAGATTACCTAAGGAGTGTTTTATGGAATTATTTTTTCACATCATACTGACAAGTATTGTCCCCATCTTATTACTCACCCTCATGGGCGTTCTATTAGATCGATGGTTCCACCTCGATTTGCGAACATTGAGTAAACTTAATTTTTATCTATTCTTACCCGCCTATATTTTGAAATCATTTTATGTCACGGATTTAAACAGTGAAAGCTTCGAAATATTCGCCTGCGCTCTTATTATCTTATTTGCTAATAGTTTACTCGCTGGCATCGTAGCCAAATGGCAAGGCTATGGTATGGGAAAAACAGAAATTGTGCGCAACGCTACTATGTTTTCTAACATTGGTAACCTTGGTGTTGCTCTTGGTACCTTTGTCTTTGCCAACGATCCGTACATCATCGACGGAGCCACTCCCTATTTACATGATGGTGTCATTGCTATTATTGCTACCTTTATTATCCAAACTATTTTCTGCAATTCTCTTGGCTTCTACCAGGCTGGTAAAGGAAAACTCACTACACGCGATTCAATTCGCACTATATTGCATATTCCCATCATTTACTGTGTGCCTTTATCTATATTAGCGCATTACTATAGCCCTATCGACCTTACACAAACCATCATATGGGGCCCTCTCGACATATTTGGCCGCTGCTTTGTAGGGGCTGCTATGCTAACCTTAGGGGTACAACTCAATCGTACACCTTGGAACTTTCTAAAAAAAGATGTGCTCATCACATCTGCATTACGATTAATTGTAGGCCCTATCGTAGCTCTCGCTGTAGTATTACCCATTACTATGTATTACATGCCACTACAAGCCATTGCAGCGCAAAGTATTATCATTGCCTACGCCGTACCATCAGCGGTCAATACAGCCCTCATGGCAGTAGAAATGAATAACCACCCTGAACTGGCTACTCAAATTGTATTAGCCACCACGGTGTTGTCTTCTTTTACAATGCCACTGGCTATTTTGTTGGCATACTACGTATTCCCCTTATAACTAACAACCTTATACATTCATTCACTTGCTATATATAGACAAACTCATACAGATACATGCAATGAATGACGTTAGATATTTAGAAAAAACTATCCCATACTGTGTCAATACAGTATAGGATAGTTTTTTTACATGCAAAAAGGGCTGCTATTGCAGCCCTTTCACATCGTATTATTTTATTGATGGCCTACATGTTCTAAGCCCTGGCGAATCAAAACGATAACGTGGTCATCATTCAAACGATACCAAGCCGTTTTACCTTCTTTTCTAAAGGTTACGAGTCTTGCTTGACGCAATACACGCAACTGATGAGATATAGCCGATTGGCCCATATCCATCGCATCTGCAATTTCAGTGACACACATTTCTTTCTGAAGCAGATGTCTAACAATACGCAAGCGCGTTGGATCACCTAGGACCTTAAATAGTTCAGCTAACAATTGTGTTTCCAACTCTTGTTGATTTGTTTCCATCTTAACCTCGCTATCATAACAATTATACGACACTATTCCTTACCATTTGATGTTTCTATTATATCATCTTTTTTCGGTTCTGTATCGCCAATTTTTTCTAATAATACTCGAGAATCCTTTTCTTGATCCACTACACTTTCAGGAACGGCTAATTCTAAAGGTACACCTTTGGCATACACCCCTGTCATAACACCATATCCATCTTTAATTTTAAGTGTCCCAATCAAGGTTCCTTTATAATTCGTATAAAATTTGCTATCTACTTTTGTGAGATCTACTTTCACACGATTGAAAGGTATAGCAAATTCCACCACCCCATGGTCAAAATGCTTGACTCTGGCCCGAATATACTCTTGCTCTGTAGGCTTCACATCAGTAGCCCCCACAACTTGCAATATACCTGTAGGTTTTGGCGTAACCAGTACATATACTTCATGACCTTCTTCAGGAATATCCTTCCCTTGCCAATTCGCATAAGACCCTAAGAACTCTACATCTAAATAATCCGATGGAACCCATCCCAGATGTCGGCTTACTTTGACAGGCCACTGATACTCGGCCCCACCTTGAAATAAAGTAGTATATCGTTGCTGAATATAAAACTGACTCAAGACCGCCGCAATCACAGCAAGTCCAAAGAAGATCCACTTTTTCATTCCTTTCATAGATCCTCCTTCCTTGTGACTTCCTCTGTATCTGTAGCGGAAGTAGACGTTTCTGCTGAATACGCTGCATCCATATCAGATGTAGACAATGCCTCTACTTGGTGTTGTACTTGACGAATCCGTTGATTTGCTACGGATCGTTGTTGGCCTTTTCGCCATAAATATACCGCATTGATGCCCAAGACAACCAGGCCTAGTACCAAGAATGACACGCCTCTTTCAATAAACGTAAAGCTAGGGTCAAAAAAACGTGCCCCAAACATAGCAATTAATGTCACTACCGCACCATTTAATAAGCTCATCTTTTTAACCATGGTCCCTCTGATAAAGGTTCCCAAGGCTGCGATTAAAATATAAGCATTAAACAAGATCGATGTAACAATAGGTGTGGCTCCTGATACAGCTAGGATATATCCACCAAATACTGTAAACGGTATAAACCCAATACAGGCCTCAATGCGTCGCCCTACTAGTAGTCGGCGTAACAGTGTTCCTGCAAAAAATAAACTGCACACCATGAGCACCCAAATCCACCATGCCATGGTACTGTCTGCGATACGAATCCATGTTCCAATATACGTGCCCTCTACAATCGTATAGAGCATCGCAATGGCACCAACACCTTTGCAAGGAAGCGCCAATAAAGCAATTCGTTTTTCCAATGTACCTAGAGCATACGTAACGGCCGCTAATACACTAATAAAGAACAGGTTCATCTGTGGTTCATAGGTAGAAAGGATGAAAAAGGTCTCTCCAAAGATAGCTCCAATAAAAGCCCAAGCCACCCACATCAACAATGGATCTGTATTCGTTTGATTTTGCTCAAACCTTCGTAGGAAGTAGGGTACTGCAAGCACCAATAAACCACCTACTGCTAAGGGCCCTACCCAAGCATTTAAGGCATGGTTCGAGAAACTCCACCCCAATACACCGATGAGATAAAAAATCATACCTACACCTGAGTTCAGGATGTAGATGATCGGCAACGAGCAACATAAGATAATCAGCACATAGAGTCCGATATGTTCTCCTGTGTAATATGTGTCTGCCACTAGAAAAGTAGCCGTCGTCAATACTCCCATATAAATGAGCGTAATCACTTCTGCTGCTACACTAGCAGGCTTTGCTTTCCATACACCAAAAGCTGCTACCACCATAGACAGAAGTAACATCGCTAACGACCAATCAAAACGTCCATTAGGGGAAAATCCATACCAATATCCCGCAAACAAGAGGATAATACCCAATACAATGAGCATGGCTCCGCCTAGTACAGTGATGAGTCGCGTCCAAGACGGTCCTTCTTTTGGAATATACCCATACTTGAGTTGCAACTGTTGACTTTGTTCCTCTGTAATAAGTCCATCTGCTTTCCACTGTGCTAGTTCCTCATGAAGCCAACGTATATGTTTTACATTCATAAGCCTCTCCATAGAAAAAGGCTTTGCTCCTAGAACAAAGCCTTATATCCTATTATTTAACAATCAATACCGGACATGTGGAATGACTGGTTACATAACTACTTACGCTACCCATAAACAAGCCTTTCAATGGCCCCAATCCACGGCTCCCCATAACAATTAAATCTGCATCATATTTTTTAGCTACCGCTAATACAGCAGGTCCAGGAGAACCTACTTCAAAGACACATTTTACTTTCATATCTGCTGGCACATCTGCTGCCACTTCGCCCAAGATTTTTTTGCCAGTTTCTTCCATATCTTCTGCAATTTGCTCAGACACATAGCCACCACTAATTGGAGTTTGGTCAAAGTTAGAAATTGCGGATACAATATTTGCTACATGCACTAAAATCAATTCTGCATCATTACGTTTCACGATTGCCAACGCATGCTCTAACGCTCTTTTACCATTTTCCGATCCATCTGCAGGAACAATTATTTTTTTATATTCCACCATAGTAAGACCTCCTCCATATATTCATACATTACTATGTAATATCCCTATATCATGTATATTCGACATAGTCTTGAAAATTCCTTTTCTGCACTCTTATTGTCTCACAAAATTCTAATCTTCGCAAATGAAACTTGCAGTAGGATGATATCTTTATGGTGTTCTTTATCTGCTAGCTAGCAAAGGGAAGACCGTGGCACACCTCTCCACAAACTGATACTCCGTTAGGTTTGCTCCAAGGTATGCCACGTTTACATTATTTTCCTCAACGTTATAAGGAATAACTCATAAAAGCGTATAACCTTATTTTAGTCGAATTAACGACAATAAAATAGCTCCAATGATTGGGGAGATGGACAATGCCATTAGTGCTGTTTGGTAATTGCCTGTAGCTGTTAATACTGTGGATAATATGATCGGTGCTGTAAAGGCTCCTATTTGGTTAAACAAGTTCACGAATCCTGCCGTAGTGCCTCGTAGTTCTGGCGGTGCGGCTTGGATAATGATCGCATTTGTAAGAGGGCTATACATGAACGCTCCCATACCTAATAGAGGCGCCGTAATATACAACATATCTGGATTGCTTGTATTGGCAAATATCAACAATGCTGGGGAGAATAAGAACATAACGATAGCCGCTAAATAGTTTCTCGGCAAAGATATTCTGTCAGAAATAAATCCGATGGTTGGTTTTGCAATCACTGCAGCGATGCCATAGAGACTCATGATCGCTCCCGCAAAGATTGGTGTGACATGCAATTGTTTCACTAAATACAAGTTAGCCCAAGTGGTCACACCCCAAGTGGTACCTGTTGCGAAAAATCCCATCACTGCTAACAATAAAATGTTGCGATTCGTTCCTACAAAACGTAAACTTTGTGCTAACGACATGGACTGCTGCTCTGTTCCCTCTGTTTCTGCTGTGCTGTTCTTTCTGAAAGCTTGCACTTCTTTCACCGTAAATAACGCCAAGAAAAACACTACCAAAGGTAATAAAGCAGTAATTAAAAATGCCATTTGCCAACCGTAATTAACCGCTACATACGGTGCATATCCGTTGACTACGGTAATTCCAAAGGATGTACAGCTCATAAAAATACCAACAGCTGTACCACGTTGTTCTGCACTAAAGTGCTCTCCTATAGCTTTCAAACAAGCAGATTGCACTGGCCCTGATACAATTCCTAAAAGAAACCGCAATATTAAGCCATATTCATAGCTTTGTACGGTACTCATGAGCCCCGTTACAATCGCCATCGCCACTAAACTACCTAAAATTGACTTGCGATATCCAAATCGATCCGCTAATAATCCACCAGGCAATACTGTCAAGGCATATCCAAAGTAGAAAGCTGTCAAATACGACGTACCTTGCTGCGCCGTAAATTGCAACGCTTCATTTACAATAGGCATCAAAGATGACCATGACAAGCGCATCACAAAACTTAATAAAAAAGTTAACCACAACGTGAGCAATATCCCCGTTTGTGTAAGAGTAAATCCTTTCTTCATACCATACCTCCTATGGCGTACTTCAAATCATATTCTGTAATATGCATACGATTATAACATATGTGACATGATTTTACATTAAATATATATCACATTGTAATTGACAAACACTCTACTTCAATGATAGACTATTACTAGTTTTTATATTTGGAGAGGTGTCCGAGTGGTTTAAGGAGCTGGTCTTGAAAACCAGTGACTCCGCAAGGGGCCGTGGGTTCGAATCCCACCCTCTCCGCCACAATACGCTGTTACCCATTGGGTAGCAGCTTTTTACTTTCCCCCATAGAATCGCAGTTATACGTAGCAGCCTCGCGGCGTTCCTTATTATCTACATTACACAAATACGAGAAGAGCACGGTGTGATCCCCACTGAGCACCCTCCCGAAAGAACAGCACAAACCTACCTCTTCTCTTTGTCACATTCTTTCACTACCAAGTATCATCTATAGTAAAGAGAGCGATATACTCCGAAGCAAACCTAACGCTAGTATCAGTTTGTGGAGGAGTATGTCGCTCTCTTTCCCCCGTAGAATCGTAGTTGTGCGTAGTAGCCTCGTGGCATCCCTTACTATCTACATGACACAAATACGAGAAGAGCACGGTGTGCCCCGAACAAACATTATGAAATACCGTTTGTGAGGGGGATACCGTGCTCTTCCTTTTGCCCTATCCAGTTAAGAATGCCACAGGCTACATAGCGGAGCAAGATTAGTCTTTAAGACCTTGATTCCCAAGTCCTGTTTTACGGAAGATAGCAAAGATAACACTCAATACAATCGCTGTTACTGTTGCCAATCCCATACCTTGTAATACTACTGGGCCAATTGCTAATTTAGCATTGCTAAGACCTACTACTAATACGATAGAGGATAAAATTAAGTTAGTAGATTTTGTATAATCAACTTTACGTTCTACAAGCATACGCAATCCAGATGCCGCAATAATGCCGAATAACAAGATACTTACGCCACCCATAACTGGTACTGGAATAGCATGAATCAATGCTGCCACTTTACCAATGAAGGAGAACAAGATTGCAAGCACTGCTGCACCAGCGATAACATAGGTACTGTATACACGAGTGATTGCCATAACACCAATGTTTTCACCATATGTTGTATTCGGTGTAGCCCCAAATAGACCCGATAAAACATTGGATATACCATCAGCAAATAGAGAACGACTCAAGCCTGGTTCTTTCATCAAATCACGACCAATGATATTACTTGTTACCACAATATGACCAACGTGCTCTGCAAAAACAACGAATAAAGCAGGCATAATCATCAAGATTGCATTGATATTAAATTCTGGCTCATAAAAATGTGGGAAGGCAAACCATGCTGCATTTTCTACACCACTGAAATCTACCACCCCCATAATAGCTGCTGCTACATAACCAGAAACAACACCAATTAATACAGGGATGACTGCAAAGAATCCACGGAATAATACGGTACCCAAGATTGTCACACTTAAGGAGAACAATGATAAGAATAATGCTTGTTCATGAGTCATACCAAAGGTTTGCCATTGATCCCCGATGATACCTGCCATGCCCATAGCTACTGGTGCTACTTCTAAACCAATAACCGCTACAATAGCACCCATCGCTGCTGGCGGGAACAATACATCAATCCATTTGATACCGATGAATTTCACCAATAATGCCAACAGCATAAAGGAGATACCAAATGCAATGAAACCACCTTGTGCAGCGCCATAGCTCATGCCAGAGGCTACGACAGCGCTCACAGGGCCAATAAAGGCAAAGCTAGATCCTAAGTAGGAAGGAATCTTTCCTTGGCAAATCAATACGTATAAAATCGTACCGATACCATTCATAAATAAAGAAGTAGCTGGATCTACTTTCAACAAAAATGGTACGAGTACAGTGGCCCCAAACATAGCAAATAAATGTTGGAAACTAAGTGGTAATAACTTAGCCAACGAAGGGCGTTCGTGAACATCAATAAAATCTTTCATTGTTCATCTCTTTCTGTGCGAATCGCACGTTAACTACTACGACCGAGGTTGGAATCGATGCCTTGTTTCTTCACCAATAGATGGTAATGGTTGCGTCGTTCCAATTTTTTTGCGAGCATACTCATTACGGCGCGCAATATTTAATAATATTCCCACAGCAGCAAAGTTCGTCACCAGCGAAGATCCACCATAACTGATAAATGGCAATGGTACCCCTGTAACCGGCGTCACACCTGCGACCATGGCGATATTAAAAAATGCTTGTAAAATAATAAAAAATGTTAATCCTGTTGCCAATACTTGTCCAAAGAAATCTCTCGAATGGCGAGCTATAGAGAGTCCATAGCGAGCAAAGAGTAAGAATAGGAAAATGACGAAAACTACGCCTAGCAATCCTGTCTCTTGGGCCCATATGGAAAATGCAAAGTCTGTATGGGCTTCTGGTAGATAGTTATACTTAGAAATCCCTTTGGTAATTCCTTCCCCAAACAGTCCCCCTAAAGACACACTCAATATACTCTGCGTCACTTGATAACCCGTAGCGGTTGAGTCTGACCATGGGTCGATATAGGCAGTCAATCGTTTCAGCCGGTATTCTTTAAACACCGAGCCCACAATGAAAAGAACAATTCCTAAGGCTCCGATTCCCCATAGATACTTATAATGCTTTTTATAAAATCCTACACAAGCTGCCATAATAACGGGAAAGCCTATAATCAATATAGATGTACCCATATCTGGTTGCAGCATGGTCAATACTACATAGATAAAAGGAACCACTGTAAACGCTGGTAATAAAAGATCTACTTGCCAAGTGCCAGGTTTTCCCGTCACACCTTGGTAGAGTGCATTGATTCTATCCACCATGCGTCCCCACCATTGTCTAACTCCTTGGAGTCGTCCAGATTGTCCCCAATTGTAGTATTCATACAAGTGAATGGTATCATGTTTTTTCACATGCCTGTCCAATGTATAGGCGGCCCAAATGATAGCCCCTAACTTAGCAAACTCTGAGGGCTGTAATGTTAATCCTCCTGGCAAACCAATCCACCGCTGTGCCCCATTGGCACCATGTCCAATGCCTGGTATGAAGATGGCTATCATGAGGATACAAATCCCAATAAACAGCCATTTTTGCACCTTCCACCGCAACCATTTTCTATAATCAATCCGATAAAAGATAATACCAAATATGGCACCTACCGCCAAAAAGGCAATTTGCTTTCCTAATGATTTCACAAAGGGTCCCCAGTCTCCACCATGTAGTGTACTGGTATAGGTGGCACTGTATCCATTGACAAAGCCAATGATGACAATCAGCACCACTGGAAAAAGCAATCCTTGTGCATCATGCTTAAAGAGAGTCTTTAGAAAAGCACTAATTTGCTGTAATCTGTATAACAATGGGGATGTACTATTATTTGTCTCCTGCATCAGTTATGTCACTTCCTTTAGCTGGCTTAATCGCCTCTAAGCGGAAAATTGGTTGCCCTTTGGCGCTGAATTTTTCTTCATATTCAGTACGTACATTGGGAGTATCTGTACTATGTAAATCATAACTTACATTTTTTAATGTCCAACCAGAATTTTCAAATTCTTCTAATGAGAACATGAATAAGCCTTCATTATCTGTTTTAAAATGGATTTCTCCATTTTCTTTCAACAATCGAGCATAGCGATCTAAAAATGTATGATAGGTCAATCTACGTTTCGCATGTTTTGCTTTCGGCCATGGATCACAGAAGTTAATATAGAATCGATCTACTTCTCCTGGTGCCACTACCTCTTCAATACCTGCAATATCGAATAAGCTCACCTTTCCATTCGTAGCTTTTTGTTCATATAACTTTTGTGCCGCATAATAGAGCACGCCAATTTGTACTTCAAATCCTACAAAATTTGCTTCTGGATGGGCTTCACACATACCGGAAATAAACTTTCCTTTTCCCGTTCCCAGTTCCATATATAAAGGTTTTGTAGGGTCTTCAAAACTTTCACGCCATTTTCCCTTGAAAACTTCGTGATTCTCTAGTACAGTATACTTATCATATTCTAGAATCGCTTCATCAATCCACGGTTTCCTACGTAAACGCATAATGTCTCCTTTGTAAACAATCTTATCTTTACTATTATAGTACAACATGTGCTCCATGTCAGTACTCTCTTGTAAATTTTTTCAATCAGAAAAGGTATATTTCTATGAAAGCATTAGTACTCTCTAGCGGCGGTGTTGATTCTACCACCTGCCTTGCTATGGCCATCGATTCTCTAGGTCATGAAAACGTGAGTGCCCTATCCATTTGGTACGGCCAAAAACACAAAAAAGAGTTGGATTCTGCAAAGGCCATTGCCGACTATTACAAAGTTCCTCATTACGAGTTAGACCTAACGCAAGTTATGTCCTATTCCAACTCTTCTCTACTATCTTCCTCTAGTAAAAGTATCGACCATCGTTCGTATGGGGAACAAATTGCAGAGAGTGGTTCCGTATCCACCTATGTCCCCTTCCGCAACGGCCTGATTTTATCTATGGCTGCCAGTATGGCTCTTAGCTTGTATCCAGACGATGAAGTAGCCATTTACATCGGAGCTCATGCTGATGATGCAACAGGTAATGCGTACCCTGATTGTAGACCTGACTTTAATCACCACATGAATGAAGCTATTTACATCGGGTCTTACAATAAAGTTCATCTAGTAGCACCTCTGAACACAATGAATAAAACAGAAGTGGTACAAGAAGGATTACGTTTACAAGTTCCCTATCATCTTACCTGGTCCTGCTATGAAGGTGGTCATGAACCATGTCATACCTGTGGCACCTGCCGCGACCGGGAGCAAGCATTTCTTGCTAACGGTGTAGAAGATCCCCTATTGCATGGAGCATCTAGTAACTAGCAATATATTGCTATCAAATTCATTACAGCAAAAAAGCTATTCATTCCTATTTGGAATGAATAGCTTTTATTCTTCTTTGATGACTTCAATGACTTGGCTAGAATTAGCATCAATCGTAACTAGCATCGTTTCACCATGCACATCTAAGGCTAGATGATACCGAGCAACATAGCCTTGTGTTTCTAGGCTCCACCGCAATAACTGTGCGCCGTCCCCTAACATCGCCATAGCCACTCTCCTCGCTTCATCAGGAGTAATAATATCCCCTAAATCAATGCTAGCAGACTCGGCCGACGTCTCAGTCTTTTGCTCCACCGCTGAACTAATCACTTGTCCTGTCATAGCATCAATCATAACACTATGGCCGGCTTCTGATGAAACACCTGCTACTTCATAGCTTTTCCGCCCATTTTGTTCGTCAAATGTAATCCCTCTAATTTGTGCTGTTGGATATTGTTGCTTATACAGATTTACAGCACCTTTCATATCTACCAGAAGTGGATCTCCTGTATTTTCAGTTGTATCACCTTCTGTAGGTACTATCTTCATCTCTGGTACAGGAACTTTCTTAATCGTTACTGGCCCATTATCTGTAGAAACCACATTTGTAGATGTAGTCATAGAATCTTTCGTCGCACTACACCAATACCACGAGCCAACGCCCATACATCCTAGGGCACAAATACACAGGATACCTATGATTTGTTTACGCGTCATATTGATTTCCTTTATCTCTTTATATACAGATATATCTAATAATTTAGTTATAGTATACACTACAATTATGAAAGTTTTATGAATGTAGACTATACTTTCAGAATATACCGTAAAATTCCATGACTAATTTCATAAAGCAGTACCATTGGTCCTGCGATCATCGTCTGCGATAACATATCTGGGGTCGGTGAAATAGCACCCCCAACGATAAAGGCCAATAAAATAAATATTTTACGAAACTTCCTCACTCGCTGTGACGACAGAATCCCTAATGCACCTAATGCAACAATAATCAGGGGCAATTCAAAAGTAATCCCAAAAGGAATGATGAATCCCACAACGAAATCAATATACTGTCCAATCGAGAATAATGGTTGCAACCCATCTGTTCCAAAGCCGATGAAGAATTCTATGGCTGTAGGCAACACTAGGTAGTATGAAAATAGAACCCCGATGATGAATAGAGAAATCGCCGAAGGTACAATAAGGAAGGTTACCTTTTTTTCACCTTTTGACAAGGCGGGAATAATAAAAGCCCAAATCTGATAGAACCAAACTGGACTCGATACAATTAATCCAGAGATAATGGAAATCTTCATGTATGTAAAAAAGGCTTCCGTTGGTTTTGTATAATACAATTTTCCTGCAGGGGCGATGAGTATTTGTATAATATCATCTACATAATAGTACGATACGACAGTCCCTATGATCATCGCTACTAAGGCTACGATAATGCGCCCACGAAGCTCCCCTAAATGATCAATGAGCGACATAGATCCTACCTCATCCATTAACTTTTGTTCTGTCTCAGTATAGGTGTCCTCTTGCAACAAGGCGTCTTGCTCTTTCTGTTGTTGAGCAAGACGCTTCTTTTGTGCAATCACACTATTTAAGGATGGTCGTTTCGCCGTCATCTCGAAGTCTTTTACTTGAAATGCTTTCATAGTTATACCTTACGTGTGGCTAATTTATCAAGAATTTTTTGTAAAATATCTTTACCCTTAAATGACGGTAATTGTTCCAAAGCTGCTTCTGATTGTTTTCGATATGCAGCCTCTAGCTGCAATGCACGATCGACACCGCCTTCAGCTAGTACATATTCTAACAACGCTTTTGTATCAGCACCGTCTCGGATTTCTTGAATCATACCTTCTAAGTGAGTTCTATTCTCCTCACTCACAATGGATAATAGAGGGTATGTCAAGATGCCTTCTTTTACATCCTTACCTACTGGTTTACCTGTCGTTGCTGTTTGTTCACGATAATCCATGACATCATCTGTAATTTGGAAAGCCATCCCAAGGCCATGACCATAGGTGCGCAATAATTGAATATGCTCCTCTGACCAACCACCTAGAATACCACCAAGTGCTAAACAACCTTCTATGAAGTCTGCTGTTTTCTTTTGTGTTTTCAACAAGTAGCGATCCGTGCCTTGATCTAATCGGTACACATCTTCCATTTGCATAAATTCGCCTTCTACCAAGGCAGAAATAATATCAGAAAAAATAGTTAAGCAAGGAATAGAACCGATTTCAGCAACAATACCAAAGGCTTTAGCAAATAAGTAGTCACCACTTAGAATGGCCACTTTATTACCCTTTGTACAATGGATAGAAGTAACACCTCGTCGCACTTCTGCTTGATCGAGGACATCATCATGAATTAAAGTTGCTAAGTGCAACATTTCAACTGCTGCGGCTATGCGGATTCGATCTTCTTTGCGAGAATCTCCCGTAAGAGCGATCAACAAGCATAGTTGGGCACGCAAGCGTTTGCCACCCCCTGCAGACAGAGGGCGTATGAGTGCATTAAAATCTTCCGCACCGGTTTGTAAAGCACTACGCAAATATTCCTCGACCCCTTCTAGGTCTTTAGAAACGCGTAATTTCATTTGTGCATCTGTGAGAATACTCATGCCTCTTCCCCCAATAATACTGCATTAATACGAGTTAATAAACGATCTCGACCTGTATGTTTTAAAGAGCTATACAGAATCGGTGGATATCCCGTAGGGTATCGCTCTTCTATCAGGCGTAATTGCTTTTGACGTTCGTTCATCTTTAACTTGTCAGCTTTTGTGACTACAATTTGCAAAGGCACTCCATGAGACTGTAGCCAATCAAAGGCTTCTTTATCGATGGGAAGTTCTGGATGACGACCATCAATCAACAAGCACAATAGCATCATTCGTTCGCTTTGCAAAATATAGTTCGCTATGAAAGAGGACCAAATATTTGTATTCGATCCCCCTGTCTTCGCATAGCCATAACCTGGTAAATCCACCAAGAACCAATCAAAACGACGTTCCATATCATCTGGCAAGTCTTCTTTAGATTCAATCGTAAAGAAATTGATGGTTTTAGTTTTGCCCGGAGTTCCACTAACTAACGCTAAACCTCGATGATTACACAAGGAGTTAATCAACGAAGATTTACCTACATTAGAACGACCTAGAAAAGCAATCTCAATGGTATCTCCTTCAGGATATTGGTCAGGTTTTACTGCAGATGCTGTATAGGATGCCGCAATAATACGAGGACCTGTAAATACTTCTTTTCTTGTATATACCGGCTTTGGATGCCGATGAGCTACTGCTTTCTTTTTCATACAAGCGCCTTTTCTAATACTTCTTCCATCGTTTTGACTGGCGTAATGAGTAAGCCTTCTTTCACAATATCTGGCAATTCTTGAATATCCTTTTTATTACCTTCTGGAATCAAGACTTCTTTCACACCATAGCGAAGAGCTGCTAATAATTTTTCTTTCAATCCACCAATTGGCAAGACACGTCCACGCAATGTGATCTCACCTGTCATGGCAATATCAGATCGAACTTGTTTACCTGTTAAGGCAGACACCATAGCCAATGTCATCGTAATGCCCGCCGATGGGCCATCCTTAGGCGTCGCTCCTTCTGGCAAGTGTACATGGATATCTAACTCTTTGTGGAAGTTCTCCGGTAATTCTAATGCTTCTTGGTTATGGCGGATGTAGGACATCGCTGCTTGACCAGATTCTTGCATCACTTTACCCAAACTGCCTGTCAAATTCAATTTACCTGTGCCCTTCATCGTTGTTGCTTCACACGGCAATACAACACCGCCAACAGAGGTCCATGCCAAACCATATACGAAACCTACTTGCGCAGTTTCTTCTCGTTCTTCTTCTACGAAACGAGGGGTGCCCAAATAGTCCTCTATATTGTCTATCGTTACAGTCGGAACTGTTTCACCTTCTGTTACTACTGCATAGGCTAATTTACGACAGATTTTAGCAATTGTCTTTTCTAATGTTCGTACGCCCGCCTCTTTGGTATACTCGGAAATCACTCGTTGTAATACCTCATCTGAAAGTACTACATCATGGTCTCCTAGGCCATTTTTTTCAATTTGCTTAGGCACTAAATATCGTTTCGCAATTTCTAATTTTTCTTCTTCTGTATAGCTGCTAAGCTCGATAATTTCCATACGATCTAGTAAAGGTCCAGGAATATGGCTCGCTACATTCGCTGTAGTAATCCAGAATACATCAGAGAAGTCAAAGGGAATTTCAATGTAGTGATCGCTGAATGTACTATTTTGTTCAGGATCAAGTACTTCCAATAACGCTGAGGATGGATCCCCTTTATAATCAGAGGCTAGCTTATCAATTTCATCCAACAAGAACACAGGATTACGAGTACCCGCATTTTTTAATCCTTGAATCATGCGACCTGGTAAAGCACCAACATAGGTACGACGATGACCACGAATCTCTGCTTCGTCACGAACCCCACCTAAGGAGGCACGGATAAATTTACGATTCATCGCTTTCGCTATAGAGCTTGCCAAGGATGTTTTACCAACCCCTGGTGGTCCCACTAAACATAAGATAGAACCACTCTGTTTACCAGATAACTTACGAACTGCTAAAAATTCGAGAATACGCTTTTTAATTTTTTCCAATCCATAATGATCCCCATCTAACACATCGCTAGCTTCTTTCAATTCTAAGCGATCATCAGATAAAGTTGTCCATGGCAATTGTAACAACCAATCGATATAATTGCGAAGAATATTGGACTCCGGCATCATTTGTGGCATGCGACTATAGCGCGTAATTTCCTTGTCGATACGAGTGTGAATCTCTTCTGGCAATCCAAGGGCTTCCAATTGCTCACGCAGCTCATTCGCCTCTTGGTCTGGATCCATCTTATCACCTAGTTCATCATGGATAATACGGATTTTTTCACGCAAGAAATATTCTTTCTGTGCTTTTTCCATTTGTTGACGAACTTGGTTATTAATAGAGTTCTCTATATCATTAATTTGTAATTCTGTATTTAAAATGCCTACGACCATATTCAATCGACGACTGACTGAAAGCTCATCTAGAATACTTTGGCGTACTTTTGTATTGATTGGCAATACAAAAGCAATTTGGTCAGCTAATTCACTAGCATCTTCACTATTCATTACTTGGTCGATGCCTTCATCATTCGTAGGCTTTACAACCTCTACCCATTGGGCAAATTTAGATTGTAAAATACGACGGTATGCTTCTTCTTCCATTGGCTCATCTTGTACAGCATTCAGAGGCGTTACCTCCGCCACATAATATGGGTCCGTAGATGTAATGGCATCTAACTGAATACGAGTGACGCCTTCTACTAAAATACGTACCACACCGCCTGGTAAGCGAAGCATTTGATTTATTTTAACTATTGTTCCCACTTGTCCTAATTCAGACAAGGTAGGAGTTTCGATATTTTCATCTTTTTGGGTAGCTACTGCTAAATATTGATCGCCATCCATAGCCGCTTTCACAGCTTGTACAGAAGCTGTACGTCCAATATCCAACTGTGTAACTACTTTGGGAAATACGACCATTCCACGAAGGGGAACCATCGGTAATGTCATAGGTTTAGTTTCCATTGAACCTCCCAGTACTATATTATAAAAAGAAACTCATTCCCCTTTGAAATGAGTTTCTTTGCCTTTACTATCTGATTGCGTCAGGTGGACTCATTTATTGAGTATTGGCTCTTCTTCGCCACGAACCGCTTTATCTGTTACGATGCACTCTTTTACATCTTTCATAGACGGCACTTCGTACATCACACGTTTCATAACTTTTTCGATAATGGCCCGCAAACCACGTGCTCCTGTATTGCGTTCTAAAGCTTCCTTCGCAATTTCATGGAGGGCAGCAGATTCAAAGACTAATTTTACATCATCCAAAGATAGCATTTTTTCGTATTGTTTCGTCAATGCATTTCTAGGTTCTGTCAAAATTTTAATTAATGCCTCTTCATCAAGTGGGCTGAGCGTAACCATCACTGGCAATCGTCCAATAAATTCAGGAATTAACCCGAATTTTTGTAAATCTTCTGGCACAACTTCTTTCAGAATCGAAGCAATATTCTTCTCTTCTTTTTTTTGAATATCTGCACCAAAACCTAATGTTTTTGTAGCTGTTCGTTTTGTGATGACTTTATCCATACCATCAAACGCACCACCACAAATAAATAAAATATTCGTTGTATCTAAATGTAACATCTCTTGGTTAGGATGTTTTCTGCCACCTTGTGGAGGAACAGATGCTACTGTACCTTCAAGGATTTTTAACAAGGCTTGTTGTACACCTTCACCAGATACATCACGAGTGATGGACGGATTTTCTGACTTACGAGCGATTTTATCAATTTCATCAATATAGATAATACCGCGCTGCGCCAATTCCAAATCATAGTCTGCAGATTGGATAAGTTTCAAGAGAATATTTTCTACATCTTCCCCTACATAACCAGCTTCTGTCAAACTAGTAGCATCCGCCATGGCAAATGGTACTTGTAACATTTTAGCCAATGTTTGAGCCAGTAATGTTTTACCACTACCTGTGGGCCCAATAAATAAGACATTGGATTTTTGCAGTTCTACATCGTCCACAACATTATCATGTTGCAATCGTTTGTAGTGGTTATACACTGCAACAGCTAAGGAAATTTTAGCATCATCTTGACCAATGACGTATTGATCTAAATGGGCTTTGATTTCTTTAGGCGTTGGTATATCTTGTAGATCAAATGTATCTGGTAACTCTTCCACTTTGTCTTCATTGACAATATGTTGACATACATCAATACATTCATTGCAGATGAATACATTAGGGCCTGCTACCAATTTATCTACTTCATTTTCTGTTCTACCACAAAAATTACAACGTCTTTCTTTATCATCTTTACTCAAACTCGTGCCTCCTTATTTGCTTGCTTGGGCTGGTCGAGTCAACACTTCATCAATCAACCCATAGTGTTTTGCATCCTGTGCAGACATAAAGTTATCTCTGTCTGTATCTTGGGCAATTACCTCAATAGGTTGACCTGTATGATGAGCCAACACGCCATTCAATTCTTCTCGCAAACGCAATATTTCACGTGCGTGAATTTCAATTTCAGAAGCTTGTCCTTGAACACCACCCAATGGTTGGTGAATCATAATACGAGAATGTGGTAATGCATATCGTTTGCCTGCAGCGCCTGCTGTGAGCAATAAAGATCCCATACTAGCTGCTGAACCTACACAAATAGTAGATACATCAGGCTTGATGTACTGCATCGTATCATAAATAGCCATACCTGCTGTCACAACACCACCTGGACTATTAATGTATAAATGGATATCTTTATCTGGATCTTCAGACTCCAAGAATAGTAATTGCGCTACAATACTATTGGCAACGGTATCATCGATAGGACCACTTAATAAAATGATCCTATCTTTTAATAAACGAGAATATATATCGTAGGATCGCTCACCACGACCGGTTTGTTCCACTACGATTGGCACATACATAGACATATTACACCTCTTATACATGCACCTCTATTAGCGATTATTCCGCTTTTTCAGCACCTTTAGCATTCTCGATAATCAAACGAGCTGCTTTTTTACGAGCTACGGAACTTGCTAACATAGATACACGACCTTCTTTTACAATGATATCGTATACTTCTTTAGGATCAGCACCAAATTGTTGGGACATAGCAAAGATTTCGTAGTTCATGTCTTCTGGAGTTACTTGAACTTCTTCTGCTTTTGCAATTTCGTCTAATACTAAATCAGCACGTACATTTTCAACTGCTGCTGCTTTATTTTCTTCGCGCAATTCTTCGATTGTTTTATTAGAGAATTTTAAGTAATCTTCTAATTTCAATCCACGACCTTCAAGGTTCATAGCTAATTCTTGAACCATTTGTTCAGCGCGATCTTCAATCATAACTTCTGGAATATCTACTGTTGCATTTTTAACTGCCAATTCTACTAATGCTGCATTGTAAGCATCGATAGCACGACGAGCTGCGTCATCTTCCATACGTTTACGAAGATCTGCAACAAATTCTTCTGCTGTGTTGTACGCAGGTTCAGTTTTGCCTTGACCTACAGATACGGAACGTACGAATTCATCAGTAATTTCTGGCAATTCTTTACGTTTAATATCGTGGATGTGGCATTCGAATTTTGCTTCTTTGCCAGCTAATTCTGCAACGAAATAATCTTCTGGGAAAGATACTGTTACAGTTACATCTTCACCAGCTTTGTGACCAGTTAATTGTTCTTCAAATCCAGGGATGAAGCTGCCAGAACCGATTTGTAATGGGTAGGATTTACCTTCGCCACCATCAAATGCTTCGCCATCAACGAAACCTTTGAAGTCGATTGTTGCAAAATCATCATTTTGTACAGTAGCGCCTTCTGGAGCTGCTACCATTTTAGCTTGTTGGTTACGGATATTGTTTAATTGCTCTTCTACTTGTTCATCAGTAATAGTAGCATCTTGTTTTTCTACTTCTAAACCTTTGTACTCACCCAAAGTTACTTCTGGTTGTTTTACCAATGTAGCTTTGAAGATCAAATCTTTACCTTCTTCGAATTGTTCGCGTTCGATTTCTGGTTCGCTTACAGGAATGATTTCGTTCTCACGAAGCGCTTGTGTGTAAGCACGACCTGCTAAAATTTCGAATGCTTCTTCAGCAATTGCTTCTTTGCCATAGTTCATTTCTAAAATTTTGCGAGGTGCTTTCCCTTTACGGAAACCTGGAATATTTACTTGGCCAGCAATGCGTTTCACTGCTTGCGTGAAGCCTTTATTTACTTCTTCCGCTGGAATTTCGATAGTAATAGATACTTTGTGTTGATCTACAGGATTTACTGTTGCTTTCATGAAAATATTTCCTCCTTAGGGCAAATGATACCCAAATTATAAGTTTTAATATTGCATTTTTAATATTATCACAAAGTAAGCAATAGTGCAATTATTTACACTATTTACCTTGTTCTTCAGCGATAAGTTTCATGATATCATGACGACTTACCATACCTACTAAATGATAGGCATCATCGACGACTGGTAAATTTTTCAAATGCTTCTCTACCATAGCACCTACCGTCACTTCTACTTCTGCATCTGCATAGGCTGTGATGACTTCCGTAGTCATAATTTCTTCTACTTTCGTAGCCACTAATTTTTTAAATTGTGCATCATATTCACCAATACCACCGTAATAGATATTAGCCCCTAAAATGTTAATGTAGTGCGGTGCATGAGGGCGTACTTTTTTATATAATAAATCACCTTCAGAAATAATACCGATTAACTTGTTGTTATCATCTACTACGGAAATGGCTGTTAAATTATGTTTCACCATCAATTTAGCAACTTCTGTCAATTGTTCCTCTTTGCCAACGGTAATTGGGTATTTGTTCATAATTTCTTGTAATATCATAGTATATCCCTCCTATTTCATATATACATATGCGGCAAATATAATTATCACTAGTACAGTCACTACTAATATAGCTGTCAAGCTTTTTCGATTACCTCCATCGCCGCCTTCTTCCATGCCTACATGGTTGCCTTCTTCATCATAGGTATGTCGGTATTGGCCTTCTAAGTCAGCATAATCCATTACATCCTCAACTTTCGCTTGTTGACGAAGTTCTTGCAACCGCTGTCTACGCTCTTCCACATCGTTCGCTACAGAATGGACTTGTACTTTCATTACATCTTCGCGCAATCCATCTAAACGAGGTACCATCAACTGCAATCGTTCTAGCAACAGTTTATTAATTTCTACGCATTTGCTCAGTACGGTCTGATGGAAAAATAACAGTTGCACTGTATCTGCTTCATCAGTATGTGCAGTTCCCGCTAGCACTTGCTTCGTATAAGCAATTTCTTGAGCCAACATATCTACAATGGTAGAAATATAATAATCTACATGATCAAAAATACGATTCAACTCAGCATTTTGCTCTAACAATTCATGTTTACGATGCCATACATACGCCTCAGAACCACCGGCACTTTCAATTTGCTTTACCATATTGGCCATATCAATATATGTATCCAGTACACTGCAAACAGTATGAGTCACATTACCATATTCTTTCAAAGCTTCATGCACTAAGGTTTGTCGCTCTTCTATATTTGGCAACAACCCCTTATCTTTAACTTCGACAAGCAATGCTTCATATCCTTGTATTTGTTCTTCTATTTCAGAACGAATCGCCAAGATGTCTTGCTTTCCGTCTACTAATTCTTCTTTATATTGAGATATAAATTGGACTCCCTCCAAAGGTAACTCTTGTGCATCTACTGATACATATGTAATTCCTTTTTCAATAGCGCCTTTCATATACGTCTCCTTCCTTACCAATGATATGGTTCATTTCGATTGATTTTACATGCTCTATATAATTGTTCCACTAGTACCAAGCGTACCATCTGGTGGGTGAAAGTCATTGGACTGATCGACAACTTCCATTGCGCTCGTTGGCGTAGTTCTTCTGACACCCCAAAGGCACCGCCTATGAAAAATACCATTTCACTATGACCTTGTACTTCTAATTCACTGATACGCTTTGCTAAGTCTTCTGAACTCATTTGTTTACCATATACATCTAAGAGAACAACAAATGACTGCGGTGTGCAGTATTTTAACAATCGTTGCCCTTCTTCATAGAGCGCTTTTTGTTTATCCGACTGACTCGGCTTGTCCCCTAATTTACTCTCAGGTAGCTCCGTAATCGTCACACCGCCATAGGGTTGTGTGCGTTTCACAAATTCTGCTACCCCTCCCCGTAAATAGGCTTCTTTTAATTTTCCAATACAATAGATAGAAAATTTCACGATACTACTCCTACTCTGTATTATATGGATACAATCTCTTTCGGATCTCCATGAAAGATGGAAAAGCCTTCTTCTCCTCTAGACTCTAATCGCTCTAACATCTGTGTAGCCATTAAATCCACAATAGGCAGAGCGTTATTATTTTCAGAACGATGGGCAAAAATAACTTTCATCCCCTTCGGTCGTCGCAAGGATTCCAAAGTTTTCATAGCCTCTTCATTACATAAATGGCCTTGACGACCGCCGACACGGCGTTTCAAATCAAATGGGTACGGGCCATATTTCAACATTTGCTCATCATAGTTTGCCTCTAAGACTAGCAAATTAGAGTCCTGTAGATGCTCATGCATCGTCTCACTAACCATCCCCGTATCTGTCATCAAAGCCGCCTTTGTACGTCCTGAGTAACAGGTGATTCCGATGGGGTCTACCGCATCATGACTAGTAGAAAATGGCTGTACCATTATATCTCCTAATGAGATTTCTCCCCCATCCAAGCAGGTAAAACAAGACATGGGCAAATTTTGTTTATCCCCTATTCGTCTCGCCGTATCTGCTTTTGTAAAAATTGGTAATCCCCATTGCTTAATCATCTGTGGTATACCCGCAATATGATCAGAATGTTCATGAGTCACCACAATGCCTTCTACCATATGCATGGGAATGTCTAAGGCTTGCAATGCTTTTGTAATTCTGCGACAACTAATACCTGCATCGATAATGAAAGCGCTCTTAGCACTTCGTATAATCGTGCAGTTTCCTTTACTTCCACTAGCAACAGCATGCACTTCTAATGATTCTTGGTCCAAGCTCATACTTCTCCTAGTTTCTTTCCAATACATCAATAAATGCTTTCATATTATCTATTAAATTAGGTCCACGGCGGAACATATCTCCTCCTACGAGGAACATCGTATCCTTTCCATATAGATCGATTAATTCTGGTAACCGTGCTTCTGTCACTCCACCGCCTGGTGACGGACAAGACGGCAGTATATTTCCTAAAGGTCGTCGATTCACTTCACAAATATGACGGCACACATCTGGTTCAAAGGTAAATCGTCCCCCATAGGATACGAAAATATTCATATCACCGCCGAATACTCGTGGCAATAGTCCCATCCACAATGTTGGTGAAATACCAGACGTCCCTGGCAATACGAAGCCCCCCATCATAGCAGGATGAACAATTAATGGCAAATTCAAAGAATCCTCGGTAGCCAATCGATGCAGCCATCCAAAGCCAATCAATGCAGGTGCCACCATCAGTGCTGTAGCGCCTGCTTCCTTTGCATAGTGCGCTCGCTCTAGTACATCAGTGCCATCCCCTGATACATTAGCTGCATACAGTGTATGATGCCCACTCTTGGCGTTTGCTTCTTGCACTGCATGGGCACAACGGGATACACGATCTTTAAAGGGGGAAAAGGGTTGATTCGTCAATCCATGGTCATCTTTAATGACATCAGCTCCCCCCATCGTATAGGCATAGCACATACGAGCTAACTCCTCATTCGGCGTTCCCATCGGCTTCACCACGGCTTGAATCATAGGGCGATGTGGTGTATGACATAATTGTCTAAGTCCGGACATACCGAATTTGGGACCCTTAAACACATCTAACAAACTAGGACTGAACTCAATATCTACGACCCAAATATGCGGTTGCAACGAAGAGTTACCAAAGACTACATTTAAAAACTGTGTCGCTTCAAACCCTGATGTGTCCACTGGATAGGCAATTTTCGCCAAAAAACAATCTTCTTTTTCTATTAACGAAAGTAATTGTCCCACCATATGACGGCGAGGGTCACTTTCACCTAACAATTCGTAAGGAAATTCAATCGTTTGTTCCACCTGTATGGACCAAGCCACTTGCTTTGCCTCTTCATAGGTAGGCACATACAACGCATAGGTCACAGAAAACGTTTCCATCAGTAACTCCTTTCCCTTCATTATAGCTGAATATATTATATTTTGTGATTGCTTATATAAAAGTTTGTCACAATCGATTATATTGCGACAAGCCTTGAAAAATCTAATATGAAGTTTCTCTACTCTTATAGTATGACATAAGTTCTTATGAAATGCTATGCCATACCTACAATTATACACTATATGCAATAAAAAAGAACCTCTCATTGACTAGGTTCTTTTCTTATAATATGGTACACTGTTACTATTATTAACACTATCATTCTATTAGGTGTTGTTACCATCTGTATGCACACTTCTGAGTGGCTATCCATATCAGTTGACACAACATCCTGACATTTGACATAGAGACACATGCATCATGTATCAGAAAGGATTATCTATGAACTGGAATACTTATCTTTCAAATATGACACAAACACTTCCCCCTTCAGGGATTCGTAAATTTTGGGAAAAAGCAATGGCTATGGACGATGTGATTTCTCTTTGCGTAGGCGAGCCAGATTACATTCCCCCTCAACCTGTTCTAGATGCACTAATAGCCAGCGTACAGCGAGGAGAAACAAACTACTCCCCTAATGCAGGTATCCTACCATTACGAGAGGCTATCAGTGATTGGTATAACCGTCGTTACCACGTATCCTATGGTACCGATGAAATTATACTCACCATCGGCGCTAGTGAAGCCATCGACTTATCCCTTAGGGCCTTGATCAACGAAGGAGATGAAGTCTTAATCCCGAATCCATCCTATGTAGCACACCAAGCAGAAGTCCACATGTGCGGTGGCAAAGCAGTACCTGTACCGACACATTTAGAAGATGGTTTTAAACTTCGTGTAGAAGAATTAGAGAAACTAGTGACACACAAAACGAAAGCAATATTAATGTGCTACCCAAGCAATCCTACGGGTGCCATCATGACCTATGAAGATCTATTGCCTATCGCAGAATTTGCCAAAGCCCATGACCTGATCATCATCTCTGATGAAATTTATTCGGAACTCACTTACCACAAAGACCATATATCTATGGCATCCTTGCCAGGCATGAAAGAACGCACTATCATCTTAAACGGTTTCTCCAAGTCCTATGCCATGACAGGTCTTCGCATTGGGTTCCTCTGCGCTCCGGCTCCATTCATTACAGCTTGCATTAAACTACATCAATACAGCATCGTCGCACCTGCTACACCAGTGCAACAGGCTGCCATCGTAGCGCTCAATGAATGTGATGACTCTGTTGTAGCCATGCGCCAAGACTATTTAGAACGTCGCGACATGATTGTCAAAGGATTCCAAGACATGGGCTTACCTATCGCCGTTCCAGAAGGTGCTTTCTATGTGTTCCCCGACATTTCTCAAACTGGTCTCTCTGATGAAAGCTTCTGCGAACAATTACTAGAGCAACAACATGTGGCCGTTGTACCGGGCTCTGCTTTCGGCACTTGCGGTGCTAACCGCATCCGTTGCTCCTATGCATCTTCTAAAGAAACCATCCAAGAGGCATTACAGAGAATCAAGATTTTCTTAACCGATTTACAAAAATAACATACTATATAAGCTACTAATATAACTCCTATACTGTTTATCATATTGCCAATATACAACTCAGTTACCTCTAGTTTTGTATGAATCGGCTTATACGCAAATATACAAATATAAAAGGGTTGTACCAACACTGCCTCTACGGCAGTTCGGTACAACCCTTTTAATATATCTCCAATATTCTATTCTATACGTTCACAGGATGTGGTCGTAATATACACAGAATTATGTTCTACTTCTAGGAATCCCCCTGGAAGCACAAACTCTTCACTGGTACCATTGTGATTAATGCGAATGGTTCCAGAAGCTAAAGCACTCACTAGCGGTGCATGGTGCGGCAGGATACCAAACTCTCCATCAAGAGCACGGCCCACTACCATCGTCGCTTCTCCAGAAAAAGCAGTCGTATCAGGAGTAATAATTGTTACATGCATGGTACTCATAGATTATTCTCCTTTCCCTAACATGTCCCTTCCTTTAGCAACAGCTTCATCGATAGTTCCCACCATGTAGAAAGCACTTTCCGGTAAATCATCATGTTTACCTTCTAGAATTTCACGGAAACCACGCAATGTTTCTTGCAATGGTACATATTTACCAGGACTGCCTGTAAATACTTCAGCTACGAAGAATGGTTGACTCAAGAAACGTTGAATCTTACGAGCACGAGCTACAGTTAATTTATCCGCTTCAGACAATTCTTCCATACCTAAGATAGCAATGATATCTTGTAAATCTTTGTATTTTTGAAGCACTTCTTGTACGCCACGAGCTACGGAATAATGTTCTTCCCCTAATACTAATGGGTCCAAGATACGGCTAGTAGAATCCAATGGATCTACAGCTGGGTAAATACCAAGTTCTGCAATGGAACGAGACAATACTGTAGTAGCATCCAAGTGAGCAAATGTCGCCGCTGGTGCTGGGTCAGTCAAGTCATCGGCTGGTACATAGACGGCTTGTACAGACGTAATGGAACCTTCTTTTGTAGATGTAATACGTTCTTGTAACGCCCCTACGTCATTCGCTAAAGTCGGTTGGTAACCAACGGCAGATGGCATACGACCTAACAAGGCAGATACTTCGGAACCAGCTTGGATGAAACGGAAAATATTATCTACGAATAGCAACACGTCTTGTTGCTGCACATCACGGAAATATTCCGCCATTGTCAAACCTGTTAAAGCTACGCGCATACGTGCTCCAGGCGGCTCATTCATCTGTCCATACACAAGCGCTGTTTTAGACAATACTCCAGACTCTTTCATTTCATTCCAAAGGTCATTACCTTCACGGGTACGTTCACCAACACCTGCGAATACGGAGTAACCGCCATGTTCTGTAGCAATGTTATGAATCAATTCCATGATCAAAACGGTTTTGCCTACACCGGCACCACCAAATAGACCAATTTTACCACCTTTTACGTATGGTGCAATTAAGTCTACAACTTTAATACCAGTTTCTAAAATATTAGTTTCTGGTGCTAATTCATCAAATTTAGGAGCTGGACGGTGAATTGGCCAATGTTCTGTGGCTTTCACCTCTGCTGGATCATGGTCTACTGTTTCACCAAGGACGTTAAAAATACGACCTAATACACCATCGCCAACAGGAACGGAAATAGCAGCACCCGTGTCCACAGCTTCCATGCCACGAGTTAAGCCATCTGTAGAACTCATGGCTACGCAACGAACAGTATCATCACCTAAATGTTGCATGACTTCTACAACAATCTTTGATGCTTCTTGGTCGTCGCTTTTGTTTATACTAATTGCATTGTAAATAGCAGGCAATTCACCTTTGGGAAAGACAACGTCTACCACCGGTCCAATAACCTGAACTACTTTACCTGTATTTGTACTCATATACGAGATACTCCTTTATCTATTATTGCAATGCATTTGCACCGCCTACGATCTCAGAAATTTCATTAGTAATACTTGCTTGACGCAACTTATTGTATTCTAAGTGCAAGGTACCAATCAGTTCACCTGCATTATCTGTTGCAGATGTCATGGCCGTCATACGAGCACCTAACTCACTAGCAGCACCATGTAGCAATGCCGTATACACAGTACTTTCCACATAGGCTGGCAATAGCTGTTCTAACACAGATGCTTGATCTGGGTAGAACAAGCTTTCACTCGGCTCTTCTGTATTTGATGCTAGTGAAAGAGGCAACAATCGCTCATGAGTCACTTCTTGCAATAAGGAGTTCACAAACTTAGTGTATACCAATACCACTTCGTCCACCTCTCCAGACAAGAACATTGCTTGTGCCTGTTCTACAATCTCTTGAGCATGGTGAAAGCCTGGCTTATCAGAAAAACCTTGCATATGAGACAAGATTGGATACTCATGGCCTGTGAAATATTCCGTTGGTTTTCGACCTACCGTGAATAGACCATAGGATTCCGATGACTGATCTTGTACCAGAGTTTGTACATATTTAATGATATTACTAGTATACGCACCAGCTAGGCCTTTATCGGCACCTACCACTACATAGGCTACCTTATTGACAGGACGAACCTCCAATAATGGCATCCCCCCTAACTCTTGCAAGGAGGTGATACTCTGATCGAGCATATGACGAAGGCGTTCTGTATAAGGTTCTGTACCTTTAGCTTTTTGTTGTGCACGACGTAGACGAGCAGACGCTACCATTTTCATAGCTTTTGTAATTTGTTGCGTATTAGTGACACTTTTTATACGCTTCCGTAAGTCTTGTGCACTACTCATAGATTACGCCTCCTCTGGTAATAAATCGTGAGTAGCACCAAAGAGATCGATACATTCTAAAATCGCTGTTTTCAATGTTTGTTCTGTATCTTCTTCTAATTTCTTAGTGTCTCTAATAGATGCTAATATATTGGCATAATTTCCATGTACATATTGTAATAAGGCATCTTGGAATGCTGTTACATCATGCACAGCCAAGCGTTTAAAGTAGCCATTGATACCTGCATATAAACATACCACTTGTTCTTCTACTTTCAATGGAGAATATTGTGGTTGTTTCAACATTTCTGTTAAACGTTCACCACGATCCAATTGTGCCTTTGTAGATGCATCTAAATCGGAACCAAATTGCGCAAAGGCCGCTAATTCACGATATTGTGCCAATTCTAAACGCAATTTGCCGGCTACTTGCTTCATAGCCTTAATTTGTGCGCTACCACCTACACGAGATACGGATAAACCTACATCAACTGCTGGACGCACGCCAGAGTAGAACATATCTGTACCCAAGAAAATTTGTCCATCTGTGATGGAGATTACGTTCGTTGGGATGTATGCGGATACGTCACCTGCTTGTGTTTCAATGATTGGTAAGGCCGTAATAGAACCACCACCTAATTCATCCGATACTTTCGCAGAACGTTCCAATAAACGAGAATGTAAGTAGAACACGTCACCAGGATATGCTTCACGTCCTGGAGGGCGACGCAATAACAAACTCATAGCACGGTATGCAGCGGCTTGTTTCGTTAAATCATCATATACGCAAAGTACATGTTTACCTTGGTACATAAAATGCTCGCCCATAGCAACCCCAGAATATGGTGCTAAGTACTGCATAGGAGCCCCTTCAGAAGCACCCGCAGATACGACGATTGTGTATTCCATAGCTCCTGCTTCTTCTAATTTTTGCACTACACGAGCTACTGTAGATTCTTTTTGACCGATGGCTACGTAAATACAAATTACATCTTGCCCTTTTTGGTTCAAAATGGTATCGATAGCAATCGCTGTTTTACCAGTACCACGGTCACCGATGATCAACTCCCGTTGACCACGACCGATTGGCACCATCGCATCAATGGCTTTCAAACCAGTTTGCATTGGTTCAAATACAGATTTACGATCTGCAATCCCCGGTGCTGGATATTCAACAGGTCGATGTGTTTCTGCCACGATTTCGCCTTTTCCATCAATTGGTTGGCCAAGGGCATTCACAACACGCCCAATCAAGCCTTGTCCTACAGGAACCTGCATGATACGACCTGTACGGCGCACTTCATCGCCTTCTTTAATTAAGAAGTCATTACCTAATAGCACGGCCCCTACATTATCTTGTTCTAAGTTGAGCACCATACCATATACGCCATGAGGTAACTCTAATAATTCGCCAGCCATGGCTTTTTCAAGACCGTAGATATGCGCAATGCCATCCCCTACTTCGAGAACAGTCCCTACGTCATCTACGTTTAATTCCACATTATAGTCCTGAATCTGCTGTTTAATAATGGCAGTAATTTCTTCAGGCGTCATTTTCATAATTAACCATTCACCCCAATCTTATTGGTACTTGCTATGAGCAATGATTTTTTCAACTCTTCTAATCGTCTAGTCATACTTCCATCAATCCGAGTATCCCCTACCTGGATAATCATACCACCTAAGATAGATGCATCTACTCGCTCTTCAATAACGCAGTATTTACCAGTAATGGCTTTTAATTTGTCCAATACTTGTTGACGTGTTGCCTCTGAAAGCGGCTCTACTACGGTCACGATCGCTTCTAGAATACCTCGACTTTCACGAGATTTCTTAATATATGCGCGAGCCGTTTCCATAATATATGCACTACGGAGACGTTCTACCATAACATAGAGAAAGTTCATAATGAGAGGATGTAATTCACTACTGAAGATTTGTTCTAAAATCTTCTTTTTACCACATACCTCTAACATAGGATTGATTAAGATTTGACGTAACTCTTCGTGAGTGGAAAATATATCTTGCACATAGGAAAGGTCTGTATCGAATTGATCTAACAAACCTGATTCTTGTCCTAATTCAAATATAGCAGAGCTATATGTATCTGCAATTTTTTCTACACTCATCGTATCACGACCTTAACGTTGTACTATCAAGTTTTGCAATGGTATCCTCTACAAACGCTACATTATCAGCACTAGAGAAATCTTTTTTCACTAATTTTTCTGCTACTTGTACAGATAAGGTAATCACTTCTGCACGGATTTGTTGCATTGCTTTTTCACGTTCCCGTTCAATTTCTTGACGGGCCACTTCTTTTTCTTTGACTAATTGAGCTCGTAACTCTTTGATTTGTGCTTGTGACTCTGCTTCTGCTTGTTTTTGAGCAGCTTCCACAATCGCTTGTGCTTCTTTGCGAGCTAATTGCAATTGTGCTGCATAGTCAGCTTGTAATGTTTCTGCTTCTTCTTTTGCACGTTGCGCTTGTAACAAGTCATTTTCAATGCGTTGTTTCCGCTCTTCCATGATTTGTACTAAAGGCTTATAGGCAAACTTAGCTAAAATCAACACCAGCACAAAAAAGTTTAAAATCTGAGCTATGAGTGTGCCGTTTACTTCTACCAACGGTCATACCTCCTCTTGGCTAATGTGATTATTTAAGTAGATCTACCAATGGGTTTGCAAAGACTAATACAATAGCGATAACTGCTGCAATGATAGGAATAGATTCGATCAAACCAACAGAGATCAACATATTAGTTAATAATTTACCAGATTGTTCTGGTTGACGAGTCATACCTTCTAATGCTTTTGAAGATACCATACCATCACTCAAACTAGCGCCAATCGCTGCCAAACCAATTGCTAAACCTGCCGCAATTACAGATGCTACTAATACGTACGCTTTTGCCATTAATAATTCCATAATAAAATCCTCCTAGATTAATGTTCTTCTGCTACAGTCATTCCTAAATAAGATGTTACCAATGTAGCAAATATAAAGGCTTGAATAATGCCAACAACTAAACTAAAACCTAACCAAATTAATGGTACACCATATGGGGCTAAATTATATAATAATTCTAGCAATATCTCCCCTGCTAAAATATTACCAAACAAACGAAATGCTAAGGTAACTGGTTTCGCCACTTCCTCCATTATATTAATTACAATAAATGGAGCAAATGGTTTTAAATAATGTTTAAAATAGCCAGGGCCCTTAACTTTTACCCCCACAAACCAAACAATGATAGAGCTTGCCAAGGCTAACCCCAATGTCGTATTGATATCGTTCGTTGGAGATGCTAAAATATGCGGACTTGGAAGTAATCCCAATTCATTGCTAATTAAAATGAATAAGAAATACGTGAATAATACGGAACTCACTAACCCCCAATGTTTCCCTAAGCTCGGTTGCAACTGACCCGTTAAGGTTTCCAATAGGCTTTCCACCACATTTTGGACTCCTTTAGGCACCATTGATCGTCCTCGTGTGGCTAATAATGTGACTATAATAATAAATCCCATGACTAGCCACGTCATATATAAGGTATCCATATTAAAGGACAAGCCCATCCATTGGACTACATGATGATGCCCTGCATGTAACTCCATACACACACCTCCTTTCCTATAAAATTAATAACTATTGTTTACGAGCATACAATGCATACTCAATATATTGAAGAGGAGTAAAGATAGCAACTCCCCCTAATACACCTTTCATTGATAGAGATGGAATCTGTGTTCCTATTGCCACTAACACTACAATAAGACTAAACCGGCTCATGGCAGCTATGCGAACTCTACGTTTCACTGTTTCCAATGACTCTTGCTGTATCTTACGCGTCTGAAATGCTAAAAAAAGAAAGTATACACCGTGAGTCATCATCCCCCATAACCAACCAGTAATGTGACTAGACCAATCGAGTAGCCATAATCCTATACTACCTAGTATAGCTACTAACAGAATCCACAGGCAATGATTTTTTACATAGCCCCTATATTCTTTCATGAATACTCCTTATAACAATTGACGAATGGCACTATACAGGCCCAAAAAGCCTCCCAATAGACCACCTACAAGAATTCCCCATGGCCTTGTACCACTATATACATCTAAGGTATATCCAATTCCTACGCACAGACCAATGGAGCAAAATAGACTTACCCCTATTGTCGACGCTTTTGACACTGCCGTCCATAGTTCTGATCGCTTTTGCTCCATACATTCACCTCATCTAACATGGTAAATTATACCATTGATAGTTGTATTTTTATAATTCATAAATTTAATACATGGGAGTTCTAAACCTTTAAATGAATTGTAAATTAATTCTTTTAAGCCTTTTATTCCCCATTGAAAGTAGATATCAACTATATTATGACTTTAACGCATTCTTCTAATAACTTTTTCCGAAAGTTATTGGTTTATCTTGGCCTTCGAAAAATTCATGACGTAAGGCTTGCACGATTCGGTCCGAAGCAAGTCCATCGCCATAAGGATTCACTGCATTGGACATAGCTAAATAGGCTGTTTCATTCACGAGTAACTCCGTAGCCGTACGATACACACTCTCTTTATCGGTTCCCACTAACTTTACGGTACCTGCCTCAACTGCTTCAGGACGTTCCGTAGTATCTCGTAATACGAGTACAGGTTTGCCTAGGGATGGCGCCTCTTCTTGAATACCACCAGAGTCCGTCATGATTAAATACATACGGGCCATCAAATTAGCGAATGGCTCGTACTCTAAAGGTTCTATTAAGTGCACTCGTGGCATGTCACCTAACACCTCTTGCACAATGCTGCGCACCTTTGGATTCCGATGCATAGGGAAAATCACTTCTACATCTGCCTGCTCATTGATAATATCACGAATCGCTTCGTATACATTGCGCATAGGATCGCCCAAATTTTCACGTCTATGAGTCGTCACAAGAATGACTTTGTTGTTTATATAATCAATTTGATTCAATAGCTCTTCTTTGAAAGTATAGTCTGTTTGCACTGTTGTTTGCAGTGCATCAATGACTGTATTTCCAGTCACATACAAGTGGGCTGGGTTAATATTTTCTTTCAGCAAGTTAGATTCCGAAGTACTAGTTGGTGCAAAATGATAGCTTCCTATAGCTCCCGTCAATTTACGATTCATCTCTTCTGGGAATGGAGAATAGATATTTCCCGTTCTAAGACCTGCTTCCACATGACCTACTGGTATCCCTTCATAAAAAGCAGCTAGCGCTCCTACAAAGGTTGTCGTCGTATCTCCATGCACTAATACCACATCAGGTTTAGCTTCTTTCAATACCCCTTGTAACCCAAGCAAGGCCTTGCATGTCACATCATATAACGTTTGCCCTTGACTCATAATATTTAAATCATAATCAGGTGTTATGGAAAACAAATGCAACACTTGATCTAACATCTCTCTATGCTGTGCCGTTACCGTAACAATAGACTCCATATCATCAGCAGCCTCTAAGGCCTTAACAACAGGTGCCATTTTAATCGCTTCAGGACGAGTCCCAAATATAGTCATGACCTTTAACATAGTACCTCCCACATGTCTCATGTGCGTATCATCCTTGCGAAAGCATCCATCTTTCACAAACATTCCTAAATCACTTTATTAATTACTTAATGATTATATCTATTGTAACATGTAGAAGAGTTCCATACTAGTGAAAAGAAAGGAATACAAAACAATATCAACATCTCACCAAAAAACGAGCTTAATTTTTAATGTTATGTATTGCTATATTTCTGTTATTCATAAAAAAATATATTTAAGGGGAGTCGCTATTTGATCTCCCCCTAAATATATTTAAAAAGTAAATACTGACGCTTTATATTATTTTCTGTTGAGGATTTAAATTTTTAGCGTCTTGTATTAATATAATTAGAGTAGACTACTAATCTCATATAACCAACTTATATCATTAAGCTGCCTCTGGTGCTTTTTCAAATTTATAAGCAACATATCCATAAATAGTCCAACCAAAGAATGTTACTAAGCTGCCATACGCCATCGCTTCTAGCCCTGATCCGTAACATGCATAGAAGCTATATGCTGTAGCGATTAAATTTACCACCGTAATCCAAAATCTCTTATTCCCAGACATCTTCACTCCAGAAATAATGAATGGTAATGCCGCCATACATAAGATATATGGAACTAAATTAGTTATAACTGCAAGGTTTGTAATTGCTTCGAATTGTTCCATCAGCTGATCACTCATGGTTGCAAAAGAAATAACCGTTTCTATACATGTCATAATAATCATACCGATAATAGGGGCATCTGTAGATGTAACCTTTGAAAATACTTTTGGAAAGTATCCAACATCCGCAGATGCTTTCAATACTTGTGCAGTAGTAAACTGCCATCCTAACAAGGAACCAATACAAGCTAATGCCATCAATCCTTCAACAGCTTTACCCACCCAAGGGGCGAAACATCTAGCAAAAACTAATCCAAAAGGCGCATTTGAGTTTGCGATTTCAAACGCTGGAATTATCCCCGCCATAACATTTGTAGACGCGATATATATCACTGCTGCACCTAATGTTCCTCCTAATACAGCAATTGGAACATTTTTTTCTGGATTTTCTACCGCATCAGTATTAGCACATGCAGACTCTAAACCTAAGAATGACCATAAGGTTAATGTAATAGAACTTGTTACCGCCTCTCCAAATGGAAGATTATTAACATTCCATTGGCTTACATATAATGACGGACTAAACCATATCCAACCTAATATCGAAATAGATACTACAGGAATAATTACACCCCATACAGTAACAGATCCAATTCGCCCTGTTATTTTTGGTCCTCCAAAGTTTGCTACGCTAGTAATCCACAACAATCCAATTGTTGCTAAACCGGTCATAAAACCATTTAAATTAACATCTAAAAATACTGCTCCATAGCCTACCGCTGAAAGCCCAATCGCAACATTGGCTACTATTAAAGAGAATGCATATGTGTAATTACACATAAAATTCCCGCCAACTCCAAATGTATTTTGGCAATATCCACCCATTCCGCCTTTTAAACGACTATACATACCACATTGAGCAAAACAATACGCCAAACACATTGAACCTAATGCGGTTACCAACCAGGATAAAACCGATATTGTACCAACAGATGCTAATTTTGCTGGTAACATAATAATACCAGACCCCATCATATTAACTGCAGTAATAATAGTTAACTGCACTACTCCCATTTTTTTGGAACCTTCACTCACAACATTCACATCCTCTCAGAAATATCGATATGCACATGGGGGAATACCCCCATGTAACACATCATTTGAGTGAAAAATAATCTTAAAATTCTAGTTTTAAAATTTTCCTATTTGTTGTACTTTTCAATTACAGATTCATCTTTCAATACATATGCAACAGCACGGGTCTTTCCATCAATTTCTTCAAAATGCACCCCTTGAATTTCACCAGCAAATCCTGGTAAGTAATTAATTGTGTCTTCAAGAGCTTGGAAGTATTCTTTAACAGTTTCAGACCATCTTTCACCCGGATCAATAACAATAATTCCTGGAGGATAAGGAAGTGCACCTTCCAATGCTACACGACCTAAAACCTTATCTAAAGTTACTTTCTCATAGTTACCAGCAATAAACTCATGATTAGCATGCATTGGGTTCATTGCAACTTTTGGAAGATATTCTTCTCTAAATAATCTTCGTTGCAGCTCATTTACATTACGTTGTTTATAGAAATCATGCATTTCTTGACATAATTGACGAATCGTATATCCTCTATATTTTTCAATATTATTTGCATAAATTTTTGGCAATACATCTTGCATTGGTGCATCTTCTTCAATTAGTTGTTCAAATCGAACTAATAAAGATACCAAGTTTTGCATTCTAGTTTTACTTTCTGCTGGTGTTAGCAAAAATAATATTGAATTCAAGTCAGATTTTTCAGGAGTTAAACCATGTTCCCTAATAAAGTTACACAACAGTCCTGCCGGAATACCAAAATCTTCATATTCACCTGTTTTGATATCAATCCCAGGTGTAGAAATAGTTATTTTACATGGATCTAGTAAGTATTGATTTTCTGCATAATCCTTAAATTGGTGCCATCCTGCTCCTGGTTGAATACTGAAAAATTTATTGTTTGTTGCAATTTCTTCAGTTGAATAACTTTCCCAAGGCTTTCCATCAATTTCTCTAGGAATAAATGGTTTTAGATATTTACAGTTTTCAAGTATAGATTTACGTATTTCAATGCCTAGCTTTACTGTGTCCGCCCATAGTTTTCTACCAGCCGGCCCCTCATGAATCTTAGCATTAACATCTAGTGATGCAAAGATTGGATAGAATGGTGATGTCGAGGCATGTAACATAAACGCATTATTAAATACATCATCATTACAATAATATGGTTTATCTTTAATATGGCTATCTTTTTTATGGATTTGAGATGCTTGAGAAAAACCCGCAAGCTGTTTATGAACAGACTGAGTTACAAGAATACCTGGATCTTCAGGCCCTAACTCTAAAAGAAGTGGGCTACAATCTTTTAACATTGGAATAAATTGTTCATATCCAACCCATGCAGAGTCAAATAAAATATATTCACAAAGATGTCCAATACGATCAACTACCTGACGTGCATTGTAAATAGACCCATCATAGGTACCTAACTGAATTAGTGCTACACGGAAAGGTCTTTTAGCATCAGCTTTGTGAGGTGCTACTTCTTTCAATCTTCTTCTTAAATATTCTTCATCAAAACATTTATCATCAATGCCCCCAATAAATCCATATGGATTCCGCCCAGTTTCCAAATAAATTGGAGTGGCACCACTTTGAATTAAAGCGCCATGATGAAGCGATTTATGGTTATTTCTATCAAAAAGAATTACGTCACCTGGATGTAATAAAGCATTAGTAACTACTTTATTCGCAGATGATGTACCATTCAATACAAAATAGGTATAATCAGCATTAAATACTTCCGAAGCATGTTTTTCTGCATCATATGGAGCACCCTCATGAAGAAGTAAGTCTCCCATGAATACATCAGAACAACTCATATCAGATCGGAAAATATTTTCTCCAAACCAATCATACATTACACGTCCTGCTGGATGCTTCCTAAAAAATTGTCCACCATGATGACCTGGAGTAGATAAAGTTGTATAACCAGAGTCAACATAATCAATTAAATTTCCAAAGAAAGGTGGTACCATCTCTTTTTCATATTTAGTTGCCGCATCTTCAATTTGGCGACTAAACAATTCCCGATCAAACTCGTTTACATCCATTACTCGCACACCAGCGGCTAATAAATTAACTGGAATCTCTTTTTCTGGCGACGTACGGATAACAAAGATAGGAATCCCTAGCAAAGAATCCATAATTGGATTTAATGCCTCCAACTCATTTTCTGTTACTACCACTACTCCTGTAGCTGTAAGGTCAACTTCAAAAGACCGAATTACCTCTTCAAGTACCTCACGTTTTCGAGTAGATAACACATCAAAATGGCGCATTGCCTCTTTGCTAGAGAGAATCTTAAGTACCTTCATTCTGTTTTCCTCCCAATAATAAAAATAAGTTACATTGTTTCATTTTTACTATAAAAGCCCGGCTTTTATAGCGAAACAAATAAAAATATATTATTGATAAACCAATAATAACCTTAAAGAGTAAATAATTTGAAACTCATCAAATATATCTCTTACATTTTTATAAGTTCTCACTTGATTATCATGAGTACTAATACTATTTAATTTAGTTATATCGTAAAATTAGCTATACGTCAATAAAAATTACAAAAAAACATTTTCATTATGCAAAATTGTTATAATGATAGGTGTATATATATTCATAAGTACTTTTTTGCATCTATAAATATCGTAGTTTTCACTTCTACATAAATTTTTAGCCTACTTACTTCTTAGTTAAGTTATTTTAATATTTGTACCTTCTATTACACAAAAAAGCACTAGCTAATCAATAGCTAGTGCTTTTAATTTCATATATACATCCGTTATCTGATATAGAAAGGACTTAATATTATGATTTAGAAGAACCTTCTCTAGTTCTACTATTTTTCAATTTCCTCTGATTCTAACTTCACCGGTTCTGGTTTCATTAATGGGAACAATAATACATCACGGATAGATGCAGAATCAGTTAAAAACATAACCAGACGGTCAATACCAATACCCAAACCAGCTGTTGGTGGTAAACCATATTCTAAAGCTGTGACAAAGTCTTCATCCATACGATGCGCTTCATCATCACCAGCTTCACGTTCTTTTAATTGAGACTCAAAACGTTGTTTTTGATCAATTGGGTCATTTAACTCGGAGTAGCCATTAGCTACTTCACGACCATAAATGAAGATTTCAAAACGTTCTGTTGTTAATGGTTTCTCACGATTTTGTTTTGCTAATGGAGAAATCTCAACTGGATGGCCATATACAACTGTTGGTTGCATCAAGTTTTCTTCTACATATTCTTCAAAGCAAAGGTTCATGATTTTACCAATACCATCTGCATCACCATATTCAACATTTAGACGATCTGCAATCGCACGAGCTTCGCTCAATGTTTCCACTGCATCAAAGTCTTCACCAGTATATTTTTTTATACCTTCTTGCATTGTGATACGATTCCAAGGAGGAGTTAAATCAATATCCATACCTTGGTAATTAATTTTTGTCGTACCTAGTACTTCTTTCGCACAGTAGGATACGATACCTTCTGTTAAGGCAATAGCATCTTCAAAGTTGCCATAGGCTTGGTAGGATTCCATCATAGTAAATTCTGGATTATGACGGATAGATACACCTTCATTACGGAAAGAACGGTTGATTTCGTATACACGTTCTAAGCCGCCTACGATCAAACGTTTTAAATATAACTCTGGAGAAATACGCATATAGATATCGATGTCCAATGCATTATGATGGGTAATGAAAGGACGTGCTGCTGCACCACCAGGGATAGCATGCATCATAGGAGTTTCTACTTCCATGAACTGATTACGATTCAAATATTCCCTAATTTTTGCAACAATTTGTGTACGCTTTGCAAAGGTCTCTCGTACACATGGATTTACAATTAAGTCTACATAGCGTTGACGATAACGAAGCTCTGTATCTTTTAAACCATGCCATTTCTCAGGAAGTGGGCGAAGAGATTTAGAAAGTAATGTTAACTTTTCTACTTTTACTGTAACTTCTCCTTTTTGAGTTTTAAATACATGCCCTTCAATGCCAACAATATCCCCCATATCAAGCATTCTCACATACTTATAATCATTTGCACCCATTGCATCTTGCCGGAAATATACTTGAATATCACCAGACAAATCTCGCAAGTTGGCAAATGCCGTTTTACCGTGATAACGAATAGTCATTAGCCTACCAGCTAAAACTACTGGTTGACCATCAAAATCTCGAAACTCTTCTCGAATTTGACGTGCCTTATGTTGCACAACAAATCGTTGTCCAAACGGATAAATGCCATCAGCCTCATACTGTGCCAACTTATCACGGCGTACCAACATTTGATCATTTAAGTCCAATTGTTCAGATACATGTTTTTCTTCACTCATGATGGGCCTCCTTTTAATAATTTACCCCTTTTTGAATATGTAATATTTCGAAGTAGATACATCATTAGCATCTAACTACTTCTACCTATTCACCGTTTTTAGATCAATCAGTTTAATTTTTATAGTTCGAATTAATATTAGCCTATCTTAATAATCTATGATACTAGGAACAATCCAGTCTCTCTTTAATATCTACATATAAACTCTATTGACTCATTTCTTGTTAATTTATAACACTTATATGAAATTTATAATATAGATTTCTTAAGCCAAAATCCACCTTTAGAAAATATAAACGAATCGATATT
>NZ_RQVA01000016.1:0-43192 GCF_003992255.1 Veillonella sp. CHU110
TTTCATCTAATATGATTTGAGAAAATTAAAAGTGCTTGTGTCTCAAGCACTAAAAGTATTATATGCTATTTCCAAATAATTTGCAACCCCTTATAGCAATTATTTTCGAACTTCATTAAATCCTACTATACGCCTATAAACCCCATCTTCATGCAAAATGTTTCCAACACTATTTTTAACTAAATATCTAAACCAAGAAACGAGCAACACATCCCAGAACAAAACTACCGTAGGATCAGCTTGTAGAGGAATATGTTGTTTGTTTCCAATAAGTACACCAATCTATTAATCCACCAAGGAACGCCCTTTTTGCGTAGAACGGTTTACTACAGTCTTATTGCCTAAATGTCCAAACGCAGAAACGAGCAACATGTTCCGGAACAAACCTACCGTAGGATCAGTTTGTGGAGGAATATGTTGCTCGTTTCCCTTTCACCAATCAAGCATTCTAGCAAAACAGAATAGCATCATTAGTGACGATTACGTGCATCTTTTTTATTATTAGATTTCCAAATTGCCCATAATGAAGTTGCTACGCAAATGGAGGAATAAGCACCACTTACGAATCCAATAATCATACATAGCGCAAAGTTTTTGGTTGTATCCCCACCAAAGAAATATAGGGAACAACATGCAAACAAAACTGTAGATAATGTATAGCAACTACGATGGATACTTTGATGAATACTTGCATTCGCAAGATCTGCAAATGTATCTGTTCGTTTATGTGTATGTGTATTCTCACGAATTCGGTCAAAAATTACTACAGATTCATTCATAGAGTAACCAATGACTGTCAAAATCGCAGCCAAGAAGGAGGAATCAATTTCTAAATGGAAGAAAGAGAATATCCCTAATACCATGATTAAGTCATGGAAAATAGCTGCCAAACAAGATAGAGCTACACGATATTCAAATCGATACGTAATATACAATGCCAATGCTACAAAGGCAATTAGTAAGTTAGTCAACGCATGTTCAGTGACTTCTGAACCAATTACAGCACCTACAGATTCAATACGTTTTACTGTGCCTTCTGCTAGGTTTTTATTTAAGGCTTCTACAACGGCTTGGCTTTCACTAGCCTCAAGATTACGAGTACGGATCATTACCGTTTTGCCTTCTGTATCTGTCGCATCCGAACCAGACAATTGAATGACAGAGTTTTCTAAATCAAAGGCTTTCAAATTGTCGCGTACAGCCGATACTTGAACTGGCTTAGCAAATTCAACTTCTACAATGGTACCACCTGTAAAGTCGATACCAAAGTTAAATCCATACATAAACATGGAAATAATACTTAGGATAACCGCAATGGAGGAGATACTAAACCACCAACGATGACGTTTTATTACATCAAATGTCATTTTTTCTTATCTCCTTTCGCAAACGCTTCCATCGTTACAGATGGAGACACATTAGATCCATACCAGAATGGACGATTCGTAATACGAGCTGCAATGAGCATATGCATCAAGGTACGGCTCATAGATACAGCTGTGAACATAGATACAATAACACCTAATGCCAAGTTGATAGCAAACCCTTTTACAGGACCACTACCTAATACAATTAGGATAACAGCTGTAATCATAACTGATGTATTGGCATCAAAAATTGTATCAAAGGCACGTCTAAATCCTGATTCCATAGACATACGCAATGTTTTGCCATCCGTTACTTCTTCTTTGAAGCGTTCAAATATAAGTATATTCGCATCCACGGCGACGCCCATACTCAGGATAATCCCCGCTACCCCAGGCAATGTCATCGTTGCATTCAGAGCATGCGGCCCCAGAATACCCACTAAAATTAATACAAACACCAGCAAGGCAATCGTTGCCACAAATCCTGACAAACGATATAAAACAAGCATGAAAGCAATGATCAATGCAATCCCTACTCCGAAGGCGATAACAGATTTATCTTTGGAGTCCTGACCTAATGTAGGGCCTACTGTACGAACCTCCATAACTTCTACTTTGACAGGTAATGCACCAGAACGTAATAAGATAGCTAGATTTTTTGCTTCTTCTAGGTCACGGCTACCTGTAATACGAGCACTACCACCAGTAATTGGTTCATTAACTACAGGATTCGTCAATTGCTCGCCATCAAGGTAAATGCCGATATGGCGACCAATGTTAGCTGTTGTTAAAGCGCCGAATTTTTTGGCGCCTTCATCTGTCAATTGAATATTAACAGATGCTTGTTTACCTTCTAATTGTTCTTTCGCATCTTTTAAATCATTACCGTCTAAATGAACTTTACCATTTTCATCACGGAACTCAAGAACCGCTGTTTTACCGACTGTTTCAATCGCTTTTTGCGGGTCTTTTTCCCCTGGTAATTCAATAATAATACGTTTTTTACCTTCTCGTTGAATAATTGGCTCTGTTAAGCCCATTTCATTGATACGGCGACCTAAAATTTGAATGACCCGTTCTACTGCATCATCCGTTACCACATTAGGACCAGAATCTTGTGCTTCTAGTACAATGTGAGTCCCACCTTGTAAATCTAACCCTTGCTTGATAGAGTTAGCTAATGGTCCAATGAGCCAAATAAATAAGCCCAAAATAACTGCTACTACGCCAAAAAAGCGTAAAGCTGCTTTTGTGTTCAATGGATTCCCTCCTATCCTTTAATACACTGGATACTTTCAGACGGTGTTACAATCTTATGCATCCACTCATCATGTGCTGCCATAGGTAACGCTTTCTCTGAAAGTTGGTTATCCCAAGCAATGCCGATACGTTTTTCAAAAACAATCTGTTGCAAATATCGGTCATAATATCCTGCTCCCATACCCATACGTCCACCAGTTGCATCAAAAGCTAACCCTGGCACTAATACGCAATCTAAGATATGGGGATCTACAATTCGATATGGTTTCTTAGGAATTCGTATCCCTAATGTACCTCGTTCTACATCATCTAGATCATCCAGATGAACACCTATCATCTCTGTTTTATTGATACAAACAGGTACATAGATATCTTTCTGTTGCTCTAACGCTTCCGCTAGAAACACATCTAAATTCGCCTCTTTGGGCATCGATAAATAGGCCATAATATGTTGCGCTTCTCTAACCTCTGGGAGAGACCACAGTTGCCGGCTCAGTTGTTTTGACCAAAGAGACACCATATCCATTGTTACACTGCTTCGTTTTAAAAGAAACTCTTGACGCAGTGTTTGTTTATCCATTACTTTTGGTCCTTTCCAAGAACCTGTGCAATAGCAGATCGAGCAAATGTCATTTCTACTTTTTCTGCCACTCGCAATACTGCAGTGTCTTCTGAAAGTGTTACAATTTCACCATGAATGCCGCCAATCGTCAACACCTTTTGACCTTTTTTTAAGCTATCTAATAGCACTTGACGTTTCTTCTGTTGTTTCTTTTGTGGACGATACAACATAAAATAAAAAATAACTACCATAATGAGCACTGGCAATACTGCTTGGCCCGTTTGACCTTGGAAAAATCCTAAGAAATCCATAGTTCCTCCTATTTAGTAAAATAATGCCAGAATTCCTCACGGAATGCTACGAAACGATCCTCTAGGATAGCCTTGCGCATTTGTCGCATGAATTCTAATAAGAAATATAAATTATGATACGACACTAGACGGAATGCGAGAATTTCTTCTGCCTTGTACAAGTGTCGAATATAAGCACGTGTATAGTTTTGACAGGCATAACACCCACAGCCTTCTTCAATAGGTCCCCAGTCGCGCATGAATGAAGCATTACGCAAATTCAAACGGCCTTTCCAAGTCATGGCCATCCCATTTCGAGCCACGCGTGTTGGATATACGCAGTCAAACATGTCGATACCACGAGCAACGCCTTCTACTAAACAATCCGCAGTACCAACACCCATCAAATAGCGAGCTTTATTAGTTGGCAATAATGGCGTTGTGTACTCTAGCACTTCATACATTAAGTCATGCGGTTCCCCTACGGAAAGACCACCGATACTGTAGCCTTCAAAGTCCATTGCTACTAACTCTTTGGCACTTCTTTCACGAAGATCTTGGTACATACCACCTTGTACAATACCAAACATACCTTGGTTCTTAGACCGACGTGCTTCCTGACAACGCTCAGCCCAACGGGTCGTTCTCGCTGTGGACGCATCCGCGTACCTATGATCTGCTGGGTACGGAATACACTCATCGAAAGCCATCATAATATCGGAACCTAATTGCTCTTGTACTTTAGTGGCTACTTCGGGAGACAAAAACTTTTTAGATCCATCTAAATGAGATCGAAAGTTAACCCCTTCTTCTGTAATCTTACGCAACTTGCCTAGACTAAATACTTGGAAGCCACCACTATCTGTTAAAATAGCTTGATCCCAATTCATAAATTTATGCAATCCCCCTGCTTCTTCCACCAGTTCAGGACCAGGACGCAAGAATAAATGATAGGTATTGCTCAAAATGACTTGAGACCCCATCGCTTTTAACTCCTCTGGAGCCAATGTTTTTACCGTTGCTTGTGTACCTACTGGCATAAACATCGGTGTTTCATACGTTCCATGAGGAGTATGCAACAACCCTGCCCTTGCACCTGTGTGAGGACATTGTTTTTGCAATTCATATTTAATTGCCATACATACACTCCTTCATTACTTTTGTATTATAACATACTTTTCATCTTATCGAATAAACATAGCATCTCCAAAACTGAAAAATCTATATTTCTCCTTAACTGCCTCTTCATAGGCCGCCAAACAATGCTCTCTGCCTGCTAACGCACTAATAAGCATCAGTAAGGTGGACTGTGGCAAATGAAAATTAGTAATTAATGCATCTACCATTTTATAAGTATACCCAGGATAGATAAAAATTTGAGTCCAGTCAGATCCGCTATGTACATGACCAATGTCTGTGGCTGCAGATTCTAATGTACGCACTGACGTAGTTCCTACCGCAATGACTCTTCGACCTTCTGCTTTGGCACGATTGACTAACTCCGCAGTTTCTTCTGACACATGATAAAACTCTTTATGCATATCATGATCTTCAATAGATTCTGCCGACACTGGACGGAAGGTCCCTAACCCTACATGCAAAGTAACAAATCCAATCTGTACACCTTTGTTCTGAATCTCTTGTAATAGATCAGGCGTAAAATGTAGTCCCGCTGTAGGTGCTGCAGCAGATCCCTTTTCCTTTGCATATACTGTTTGGTATCTATCTTTGTCTTCTAATTTTTCATGGATATATGGTGGTAGAGGCATTTCTCCGATGTCATTGATAATCTCATCAAAATTACCATTCGGCTTAAATTGAATCAATCGACCACCAAACGTTGTATGGTCTACCACAACCGCTTCCAAGTTGGCACCAAAGGACAGTTCTTGTCCCTTTTGACATTTTTTACCCGGTTTCACAAGGCATTCCCATAGATGTTCACCTTTAGGCGTCAGCAATAATACTTCTACTTTACCTCCAGTACCCTTTCGTTCCCCATATAATCGCGCAGGAATTACCTTTGTATTATTAAAAATCAACACATCCCCTTCGCGTAGCTCATCTAATATGTCACGGAAGGAGTCTTTATGAGATATGGCTCCGCTCACTTTATCCAATGTCATTAACCGCGATGCATCACGTGGTTCCGCTGGATGTTGAGCAATGAGTTCTTCTGGTAAATCATAATTAAAATCAGATACTTTCATACTATTCCTTCTAGTTAATTGTACAGTTTCGTAATCGCCGTACCTTGGTAATAATGTTGTAAAATCACTTTGTAATAGTTTGGTTGGCTCGCCTCTTTTCGACTGGCCATTTCTGCGGCGCCCCATTGTGAAAGTCCCAAACCATGACCCCATCCATATCCATGAATCGTCACAGTTTGATTACCGCTACCAAACGTGTGGTTTACTTTCATAGTGGACCCATCAATACGACTAGGTGGCGTTTGCCCTATATACATGTCAAACAAGGTAGATTTTAAACCAAATAGTCCCTGCACTTGTTCCCCTGTCAATGTCACTATGCCACGTTCACCAACAAACTTCATCGACTTAATGCGCCCTGATACACCTCGATCTAAGGCTTTCATCGGGCGAGAGGTCAGTGGCGTCAACTCGATTTGTTTCAAAGCTCCTACAGATTTACTAGCTCCAGCCAATTTCTTTTCGATGCTCTCACGACTGGTAATGACATTCCAAACTGTTGTTCCTTCATGGTTCGAGTAATCTTGTACCCCTTTTAGGTACGGCAGATCATTGCCCCATAGGTTTACACTATCTTCTGTATACCCTCCACCATCGGAATGAAAGAGTGCATTGATCGGTTTTCCTTGATACGTGATGACCATCCCACGTGTTTGATTCACAGCTGCATTCGTGCTAGCATATTCACTGCTTTTACCACCATACACTTGATCAGAGGTGGTGGTACCTATATCATAGGTACTTCCTCGTCTACTGTTCATAGAATTCATAGCATATGTTCTGGCTGCTACTGCTTGGGCTTCTAATGCTGGTGCAGGCCAACTAGGCACCACTTCTTCTGGAACAACGCCTTGCACATACTGTTCTAAACCCAATACATTAATGACACTGACGGTCCCTGATCCATTAGCTAGCGCCGTAATAGCACCACGATACGTTTTTCCTAATGTCTGCAATATGGATCCGTACCGCCCTTGTTCATTTTGTACAGTCACAGATTGACCCATAGCCTGTCCATTCACATGCACAATCCCAGAACTAGAGGAAATTGTCACTGACTGACCTACACCTATAGTCTGAACTTTTTTTTGCATACCATCTAGGACTACCATAGGTGAAGCACTAGTGATGCTAAATGCTTGCGAACGATTTCCTAAGAGTACTCGAATCACTGGTTCTACGCCAGTCTGCTTCGATGCACTTTCTTGGTCCGCAGTTGGTTTCTTTTCGGTCACCGCTTGTGCTGTATGTGTCATTGGCTTCTGATCTGCCTTAACTGGTTTCGGTGTATTCACTGGCTTTCTCTGCGGCACATTCGGCTTGCGCTGGTTGTCAGTTTGCTCCTGATTACGATCCCTTTCATTCGGTTTTACAAAGGTGGCTTTCACTATTTTTCTTTGCCTTGGTTGCGCGTTAGACTGCGCTGCCTCCGCTATAGAAGCCATCCCCAATAAGGCGAATACAATCCCCATCGCTAAACAGCGATATCTTAATCCTCTCATGGTTCCGCCTTTCTAGCAATCCCTAAATGATCATACGCAGCTGGCGTCACAATACGTCCTCGGTTCGTTCTAGCCAATAACCCCAATTGCATTAAATATGGTTCATACACATCTTCAATACTTTCACGCTCTTCACTAACAGAAGCCGCTATCGTATCAACACCAACCGGTCCACCATCAAATTTTTCGATAATCGTATGCAAAATTCTACGATCAATACGGTCTAACCCTAACGCATCAATATCTAATCGTTGTAATGCTTGGTCTGCAATCTCTTTTGTAATCACTCCATTGCCCAATACTTGCGCTACATCGCGCACACGTTTCAACAGACGATTTGCAATCCTAGGAGTTCCACGAGATCTTCGTGCAATTTCACTAGCCCCTTCTGGCTCCATATGAATATCCAAAATATCTGCGGAACGACTGACAATAAATTCTAATTCATTTTGCTTGTAATATTCTAGTCGGCTAATTACACCGAATCGATCGCGCAAAGGTGCAGCCAAAGCACCCGCTCGTGTAGTGGCTCCAATTAAAGTAAACTTAGGCAGTTCAATACGAACCGATCTAGCACTTGGCCCTTTACCAATAATAATATCCAAAGCATAATCTTCCATAGCAGAATATAATACTTCTTCTACGGACCGTGACAAGCGGTGAATCTCATCAATAAACAGTACATCACCAGGTTGTAAGTTACTTAACAGGGCTGCTAAATCGCCTGCTCGTTCGATGGCAGGTCCCGATGTAACTCGAAAATTAACACCTAACTCATTGGCTACAATTCCCGCTAAAGTTGTTTTCCCTAGCCCTGGTGGGCCATATAACAATACATGGTCCAAGGTTTCTCCACGTAACTTTGCAGCTTCTATAAAGATATGTAGATTTTCTTTCGCTTGCGTTTGACCAATGTATTCTTTCAAATACCGTGGGCGAAGACTAAACTGCCAAGTATCTTCTTCACGCTCTTGCATGGTCACAATTCGATTTTCTTGATCCATACTTATCTTCCTTTACCCAATGCTGCTAATACTTGTTTCAATAATTCTGGCACTTCCTGTGTGCCATCATACACATCTTGCACGACTGGCTGTACCTCTTGCGCACTATACCCTAGTGCCATTAAGGCTTCTACAACTTCTTCCGTAACCCCCACAGGTGCTTTTACCAATGCTGATATAGTACCACCAGGTGTGAAAGTCCCTGCAATGCCTAAACTTTCAATTTTATCTTTTAATTCCAGCACTAATCGCTCTGCTGATTTTTTCCCAATCCCCGGTAACTTTTGCAAGCCTTTTGTATCGCCACTAATAATAAGACCTACAAATTGATCTGGGCTAATGGCAGATAAAATGCCTAACCCTAGTTTGGGTCCTACCCCAGATACAGAAATTAGCATTAAGAATAATTCATAATCTTCTATTGTTAAAAAACCATATAGCTGTATGGCATCTTCACGTACATTCGTATAGGTATATAAACACGTTTCTTCCCCTACTTGCAATTGACTTTGCACAGAGCTAGGTACATAGACACGATATCCTACATCATGTACATTGACATAGACAGCCTCCACTAGTCGATGGGTAACAATTCCTTTTAAATATGCAATCATAGTATCCTCACAATTGTAAAATCTGTTTTAATGTATCTGTATGCGAGCTATGAGCTGTGCAAATGGCAATCGCTAACGCATCCGCCGCATCATCGGGTTTAATTTTTTCACGAATACCCAGCAAGTTCATCGTCATATAGGTGACTTGTTCTTTTGTTGCTTTTCCGTAGCCTACCACAGATTGTTTGACCTGCAATGGAGTATACTCGTAAATCGGCAAATCTTGCTGGCTCGCCGCGAGCAAAGTAACACCCCTAGCTTGGGCAACGCCAATACCTGTCGTCACATTGCGAGCAAAGTACAGCTTTTCTATACCAAACTTTTGAGGGCGAAATTCTTCTAAAATATCACTTAACTCATTAAATATAATTTCTAATCGTCTCGCTTCCGGTGTTTTTGCCTCTGTAGTAATCACACCATAGGTAACTGGTTTCAACGAGCTCCCTATGACATCAATAATACCATATCCACAAATAGCATAGCCCGGATCAATTCCAATAATTCGCACGCTATAACCTCTGATTCTATTTCATCGTTTCAATCATTTAATTATAGCAAATTTATAGCATGTCTGCACCCTTATAGTATACCTTTTTCCAATAAGCTTACATACGTTCCATCTCCAATGATGATATGGTCTAGCACAGGAATCCCCATAACCTCTCCAGCTCTCGCAAACACTTTGGTCACCCGCACGTCATCACTGCTCTCCGTAGGGTCCCCTGATGGGTGATTATGCATCAAGATTATGGCTCCTGCATTAGCATCAATGGCATGACGAAATACAGCCCTCTGCTCTGCCGTGCTACTCGTTAACCCACCCTTTGAGATAAGGACGGGCTTAATTAATTTATTTTTCACCGTCAACAACAAGATGTAAAAATGTTCCTCTGTTTTATGTCGTAATCGTTCCATCATATAATGGGCCGCTGCTTCTGGTGTACTAAAATCTTGCCAATCTTTTTTTACCTTCATCTGCCCTAATCGTCTGCCTAGTTCTATGGCTGCACATATTGTTACCGCTTTATCTTGCCCAATTCCATTAATTTCTCGCAATCGATCCACTGTAACATCATTTAGCCCGCCTGTGAAAGTCTCCATATGTGTCACCACATCATTCGCTACTGTTAACACAGAGGCCCCTTTTCTTCCAGTCCGCAATAAAATAGCAATCAACTCTTCCAACGCTAACGCTTCTGGTCCTAAGGCAATAAATTTTTCTCTCGGCAGTTGATATGATTGTAAATCCAACATAATTCCTCCATCATTTGAAAGTAACTCTACAACTCCTATAAACGACAACACGCCATACTCTATTGAGTACGACGCATTCTAATCTGTACAAGTTATTTGTACCTATATGTAAATCTCTCTATATCTATATAATTCGCCACAAGTTAGCAAACTCCTTGTATCACATATCAATACATCTACCTACTACAGTATCTAATATAACCTAGTACCTAATGCGTAAAATTATCTGGACACCTTAGTAGCGCTCTATCACTCGCACCTTGTACTTTCGATCTTAAACCACCTATTTATAACAAAAAGAGCCTCCTCATAGAGGAGACTCTTTCACAGATAATCAGAGATTACCAGTTTTTCATCACTAATGGGCTTGTGATACGTTTTGTATCACGAGCGATCATGATTTCTTCATTTGTAGGAATTGCAAAGATTTTAACTTTGGAACCTTCTGCACTGATTTCAGCTTCTTTACCACGAACATTGTTGCGTTCAGGGTCGATGCGAGTGCCTAAGTATTCTAAACCATTACAGATTGCATCACGGTTGCCAATACCATTTTCACCGATACCAGCTGTGAATACGATAGCGTCAACGCCACCCATAACAGCTACATACGCACCGATTGTAGAACGTACTTTGTAATGGAACATATCCAATGCCAATTGAGCGCGTTTATTGCCTTCTTCAGCAGCTTCTTCGATCACACGGAAGTCGTTGGATACACCAGAAATACCAAATACGCCAGATTTTTTGTTCATGATAGCATCGATTTCATGGTATGTCATATCCCATTTTTCCATCAAGTAAGGAACGATAGCTGGGTCGATATCACCACAACGAGTACCCATGATCAAACCAGATAATGGAGTGAATCCCATGGATGTATCGATGGAACGGCCACCTTTAATAGCAGTAACAGAAGAACCATTACCTAAGTGACAAGATACGATGCGAAGATCGGACATGTGTTTACCCATCAATTCAGCTACACGTTGTGCCACATATTTGTGGGAAGTGCCATGGAAACCATAACGGCGAACACCTAAATCAGTGTATGCTTCGTATGGAAGACCATATAAGAATGCCTCAGCTGGCATTGTTTGATGGAATGCTGTATCAAATACACCAACTTGTGGTACATTTGGCATAATTTTTTGGCATGCTTCGATACCTTGGATGTTTGGAGGATTGTGAAGTGGAGCGATTTTCGCGCATTCTTCCAATGCTTCCATCACTGCAGGAGTGATCAATACGGAATCAGCGAATTTTTCAGCACCATGTACTACACGATGACCTACAGCATCGATTTCGTCCATGGAACTAATTACACCATGCTCTGGATCTACCAAAATATCCAATAAGACTTGTAACGCCACTTTGTGGTCAGCTACTGGTTCGATGCGCTCTAATTTGTCTGCATCTGGACGACGATGAGTGAAAATTGCATCATCGGAACCGATTTTTTCGAATTGACCTTTCGCCAATACAACTTCATGCTCCATATCAATTAATTGATACTTCAAGGAGGAGCTACCGCAGTTTACGACTAAAACGTTCATTACTTATCCCTCTTTCTTAGTAATTTGAATGTGCCCATTCACACGTTGATTAATTTCTTCTCCTACAGGAGATGCATCACTGTATGAATAGCGTATATTCCACAATACACCTTTGTTAATAAATGTGTATTGAGTGAAACCAACTTTATGACCATTCGCATTCGTGGCCAATGTAGATTTTATGGCTTGTACACCATCCACTTGTACCTTTTCTTGATTCCAAGGTACATTAGCTCCTGTTTGCCCAAGTTCTTTTCCTAACTCTTGCTGAGCTATTTTTGCGGATTCTTCTAAGCTTAGTAAAGGAGCTCCTGCTGATGCTTGCGTAGCACTCACAAACACTCCATAGTTCTTATCAAGTCCCGCATACACAGTGAATGGCTGCCCTTTGTCATTGGCAACTATTTTATCAAGTTGGCCAAAATCAAAAGGAGAATCTACAATCACTTCCGATTGACCTACATTAATGACCTTTTGACCGAAACTATAGGTATCAATTGCTTGCTGGTTGCCGCAGCCACCTAATAGGAACATCATTCCCAATCCGAGGGCGATGATATATTGTTTCATAAGTTCACCTCATATAGATACAATACTCTACGCCCAATTATACCATTAATGTAAGGTTTTTTTCTACCCTTTTTTGACATTTCTTTGTATACTATACACATAGGAGGTACAAACATGAAAACTATTGGCATCATTGCAGAATATAATCCCTTTCACAAAGGGCATGCCCATCAACTACAAGAGCTTCGCCGTATATATCCAGATGCAACCTTGCTCGTTGTGATGAGCGGTGATTTTGTGCAACGAGGCACACCTGCTATATTTTCTAAGTTCCACCGTGCTCAATGGGCGGTCATGGGCGATGCAGATATCGTCTTTGAATTACCTTCCATGTTCGCTGTTAGTTCTGCTGAATATTTTGCCTCCGGTGGAATTCGATTGTTACATGCTCTTGGGTGTGATGCTATTTCTTTTGGGGCCAGTCATACGCAAGTAGAGGATCTTGTATCCGTTGCCAAAGCGTTAGATCACCCTAATACGCAAGAATTGTTGCGCACGTTCTTGAGTCAAGGATACTCCTATGGTACAGCCTTACGCAAAGCCTTACAACCGTTTCATTCAGCAAATGCATCATTCTATACCGACGAGACCTTAGGTAAGCATACATCCGACAGCAGACTTTCAGCAACAGAACAACCGTCATCAAGGAGCCTTTCATTAGAAAACTCAAACGATATGAGTCTGTTGGATAATGACCCTAATACTATCTTAGGCATTGAGTACATACGTGCCTTGCATCGTTATCATATCAATTTAGACATTATTCCTGTGGAGCGAACTAGTTCCCATCATAATCAAACTTTAGATGATTCTTTACCATCTGGTACTGCCTTGCGAAGTGCTATTTATGCATCCAAACATACGTCTTCCAGTCTATCCAGGTCTCATAACACGCAACAAGTATCCGATACCTCTTCCGGACCTTGTGCATCATTAGAAGACAATACATCTATCTCACTAGGTGAATTAGGAATCGATACCTCCTCTTTAGAAGAAGACACTTTCAAGTGGCATCACTACGTACCGTCTATGGTAGCCCCTCTTGCTATAGATATTGTGCAAGCCAACTATTATGCCAATCTTGATCGCTATTATGATATGATTCACGTCACTAGCCGCATAGCGACCAAAGAAGAATTACAAAACTTACAAGATATGAGTGATGGTTTAGAAGAGGCATGGCTCACTGCGAGTGCCCTCTCTTCTTGGGAGCAGGCCCGTGAAAGTTTAAAATCAAGACGCTACACCTATGCTCGTCTCGATCGCATCGCTAGCTACAGTCTCTTCCACCGCACTAAAGAGATGTTCCAAGAGTGCTACCAGCAAGGACCTACCTATGGACGACTACTCGCTTTCAATGACCGAGGCCGTCAATATCTAAAAGAAAAGCGTTCCTCTATTCCTATCGTTCAAAAATGGGCCCCTTTCTGCCAACAAGCAGCTGGTGTTACCAAAGCACTGTGCGAGCAAGATCAACTGGCAAGTCGACTGTGGCGGCTCACCGTAGAGAGCCCACTCTATCGTGATAGCCATTATGATTACACTACCAGTCCTATGTATATATAAAACCAAAAAGTCCCCTGTACTGAATGCATCATTGCACTCAGTACAAGGGACTTTTCTATTACAACCATTCTGGAGGATCTACGATCATTTTACCGCCTTCAATATCAATAGTTAATACCACTGTTTTCAAGGCAGGCAACAACAAATCAGGTTCACCCTCTTTGGCTACTACGTATACATCATTCGCACCAGGTTGCAATACTTCTTTTACAATGCCTAAATCATTACCTGCTGTATCTTCTACCGCAAGGCCTTCGATTTCAAAGATATAATATCTATCTTCTGGCAATTCCATCAAATCTTGTCTTGGCACTTTTATTTCTTGCTTACCCAATCGTTCAACTGCAGTACGGTCAGGTAATTCTTTAAAAGTAGCCAAAATAAACTGTTTATGAAATTTAGCAGATGTAATATGGTATGGTTCACCATTAATGTAGCACACATCCATATTCATAAACCGTTCTGGAAAGTCTGTTCTCGGTAATATACGAACATCGCCCCGCACACCGTGCGGAGCGACGATCACACCGATGGTAATCAGTTCTTGAGTATCCATTATTTACGGAATGCAACAATTTTGCCATCTTCTAGCAAAATTTCAGAGCCCATAAGAGCATCTAAATTATCACCGATTTTCACAGTAATAGTTTGCTCCATTTGGCCTTGTGCAATTTCAGAACCAACTTCAAGCTTCTCCGCTTCTTTCAAACGCTCTGCTACTTGAGCTTTGAAAGCTACGCGTTGTTGCTTTTCTTCCTCGATTTGTTGACGCAATTGGATTAAACCTTGTGCATCAATTTTTGCTTGTTCACTTAACAAACGTTTTGCTTGGAACTCGATTTGTTGTAAATCTTGATCCACCATGTCCATTTGTTGTTGTAAATCAGCAACGATTTTGTTTTTTAAAGTGTCCGTAACCTTAGACTTAATTGCCACGGGTACGCGTAATGTCATTTCTTCCATGTTACCACCCTTTTAGACAATATCAACGGATATCTTCTTGTTCTCTTTAATAGCCGCTGCTTTAGCCACAGCGCGAATCGCTTTCGCAATCTTACCTTGCTTTCCGATTACTTTACCCATGTCATCTGGTGCGACACGAATTTCATACACTTCCACATGATCGCGGACGTCCATCGTAACAGAAACGGCTTCAGGTTGCTTAACTAATGATTGAACAATTAATGTAATTAATTCTTGCATCACAGTACGCCTCTCTATTAATTATTTTTTAGCGTCAGCAAATTTTTGCATTACGCCATGTTTTTTGAACAAGGAGCGAACAGTATCAGTAGGTTGTGCACCTTTACCCAACCATGCCAATGCTTTCTCTTCGTCAATATTAACGATTGCTGGGTTTTTAGTAGCATCGTATTGACCTACTGTATCAACTGGACGACCTTCACGTGGAGCGCGAGAGTCAGCAACTACGATACGATAGAAAGGAGCTTTTTTAGCACCTAAACGAGTTAAACGGATTTTTAACATTCTTCTTTCACCTCCTTAAATAGAATATTATCCCATGAACGGTAATTTAGGGAACATACCCTTCTTACCTTTGCCCATAGACTGCATTTGTTTCATAAACTTGCGAGCTTCTTCAAATTGTTTAATCAATTGATTCACTCGCTGTACAGTAGTACCAGACCCTGCCGCAATCCGCTTGCGACGAGATCCATTCAATATATTAGGATCAGTACGTTCTGCCATCGTCATAGATTTAATAATGGCTTCAATCTGACGTACCTCTTTATTATTTAAGTCAAAGCCCGCCAATTGGTCTTTCAATTTACCCATACCTGGTAACATGCCCAACAAATTTTGTAGAGGGCCCAATTTACGAATTTGATTCATTTGTGCTAAGAAATCATCTAAGGTGAAGTTATTTTTGGCCATTTTTTCAGCCATTTTTTTCGCTTCTTCCTCATCGATTGTATTTTGCACACTTTCAATTAATGTTTTAAAATCACCTAAGTCTAAAATACGAGAGGCCATTCGATCGGGATGGAATACTTCTAGGCCATCCATTTTTTCGCTAGTCCCTGTAAACTTAATCGGCGTACCTGTCACAGCTTTAATAGATAGAGCTGCACCCCCGCGGGCATCACCATCCATTTTTGTCAAAATTACCCCATCTAGACCAAGATAATTATTGAAAGCTTCTGCTGTGCCCACTGCATCTTGACCAATCATGGCATCCACTACCAGCAAGATTTCATGTGGTTTTACTTCTTGTTTGATATTGGCTAATTCATTCATCAGCGTTTCATCAATCGCCAAGCGACCTGCCGTATCGATGATGACAACATCTTTTAATAAGCGCTTCGCTTCTTCAATACCCGCTTTGGCAATCTCTACTGGATTGGCCCCTGGCGTTTCATTAGCAAACACAGGAATATCAATCTGAGCTCCCACAACTTGTAACTGCTTAATCGCAGCTGGGCGATACACATCGGCTGCTACCAGCATAGGATGTTTACCTTGTTTACGAAGGTGTACGGATAGTTTACCAGCGGTTGTCGTTTTACCAGCCCCTTGCAAGCCTACCAACATAATAATAGTTGGAGCTTTCGGAGAAATCATAATGCGACTTTCCGTACCTCCTAGTAATGCTGTCAATTCATCATTTACGATTTTAATAACAGTTTGTGCTGGATTTAACGATCCAAACACTTCTTCACCTAAGGCTTTTTCCTTAATGCGGCTAATAAAATCCTTCGCTACGCCAAAATTTACGTCTGCTTCTAATAAAGCAAATCGCACTTGTCGCAACGCAAGATTGACATCATCTTCAGAAATTTTACCTTTTCCTTTTAAGGATGCAAAGGCTTCTTGCAATTTATGTGTTAAATTTTCGAAAGCCATACTATCCCTCCAATTTTGCTAATAATGAGTATATTGAGTCAGACACAGGTATCGTGTTACCTATTTCTTCTTTAATCTCTGTAATAATATCTCTTCGCATCATATATTGCTCAATTAAGTGCAACTTTTCCTCATAGGATTCCATCAATGATTTAGCCCGTTCTATCGTATCATGTACGGCTTGTCTAGAAATGCCAAATTCCTCTGCGATTTCACCTAATGACATATCATCTTCATGATGCAAGGCATAACATTCTCTTTGACGCTCTGTCAATAAAGGCCCATAAAAATCCAACAACAAACTTATTGTCATTCGTTCTTCCATGAGTGCCTCCTCTTTGCATATAGCAAGTCAATCAGTGTCAAGTTAAAAATGTTTACACTTAATAATACCAACCTTTTCTCTTATTGTCAACACTTGTAAAGTATTTCTACTTTACAAGTATCTATAGTAGTCACACATTGTTGACGTGATCTTCTAAGGAAGAAAATGTACTCATTAAAAAAACTTAGATTTGCATTACATAAACACTCATTGAAGTGTAACTTCACCATAGTGACAAAGTAAATGTTTTTTCAATATACAATTTGTTATATTGTATATTATTAAAACGCTACCTATTCTTCTACAGGTATTGTAATTTTAGATAAATAGCTACTTCTATCTGTTTCCGTCCAATAATTACGCACTGGTTCTATATACACGGATCCTGCAATCTGTAATCCTTCATAAGAGAGATAACTACTTACCTTCTCATAGATCCACGATGCTTGCTCTTCATAGAGCCCTGTATAAAATAATTCCAAATACATGCCTCGAGGTCGCGTTATGATTTCCCTCTCTCCCTCGTAATCAAAGCCTACATCTGTACAGTAATGACTATAGTTTGTAATATCACCTTTTTCATAAGCTTCACCGTCAATGGCCATACCAATCTTCACCTCTTTAAAAGGAACTTCATGCAATAGCTGAGCCTGATGTTGTATCAAGGTAAATAGTTTTTTCTTCCCCTTTTCTTTCGCATCATAGGGAGTTAACACATAAAAAGATTCTTCTTTCATACCAAAGAACAATCGATTTTGAGGTATTTTTAAATATCGTTCTAAGTTAAATAAGGTTCTCTCTAAATGCATTTTATTGGTGTATAGATCGTTAATATCACGATCAAATCCATACCGAGCATCTTCCAACAGTGTCTTTAACATCTGTGGTCCCCGATGTTCCACATAATCTTGAATGTCTTTTAAAGATAAGTTTAATTTTTTTAATGTTAAAATAATCTCTAATCGATAACATTCCTCTAATGTGTAATACCTATACCCATTGTCTTCAATTTTTGCTGGCGGAAATAAACCTAATTTTTCATAATATAAAATCGTCTGCTTTGATATACCATATATTTTTGATACATCTCCTATTGTCATATAAATGTCTCGCATATGTCCCCGTCTTCCCTTTATTTATATTCATTTTGTGTAATTACTGCCCACTCATGCTAAAACTGCACTATGGGTATGTAGTTTTATATGCATCTATACTATAGCACAACTGTGGGATTTTTCATATATTGACTTTCATTCATGTGTTTTTATCAATAACTTAATTAATTCTCATAAAAAAGTAACTCTATTCTCTTCTTATTCACCTAAAACACGATAGTATCAGCACTTAACAGAGATTTATAAGTATTTTAAAAATAATTATATTTCTTAGTTGACTCCACTATAACCATATCCTTTACTATAATACCAGAGGACAGGTACACAAGTTGTACAGGAGTTCTCATCGAGCAAGTTAATAAGTATAAACTATTGAATAAGGAGGCTATACCCATGGCATGTGGACACAAAGGTCGCGAATTTTACGCAAATGACCCAGAAAAGTTAGCCCGCTACGATATGGCAATGCGCCACATCGAAGCAGCTCGTGAAGAAGGTCAATCTTCCGAGGAAATCCACGCTATGTTCAACCGTATTATGAGCGGTAACACAGCTGGTAAATGTAAGCACAAAAAAGGTTGATTCAAATATGTACGCCCATACTATTAGAATATACCCCAACCTTTGAGTGAAATAGATAGGACGTTGTCCGAAACAAAACCCCAACTCTTCTTCCCTTGAGTTGGGGTTCTATTTTTATATCCAATTTACAATCTCATCGCTAGATTACTAGAACTCTAATTTCCTAGAGTTCTAGTATCAGCAACTAAAATCTTTGTTTATACATGTGCTCGTTTTAACCGCAGCGCATTACTTACCACGGTAACAGAACTGAAGGCCATGGCTGTACCCGCAATGATTGGGCTCAAGTATCCTGCGGCTGCCAATGGTATGCCAATGCAGTTAAAAATTAAAGCCCAAAATAAATTCTGCTTAATGTTGGTCATTGTTTTACGACTAATGTTTACTGCTTGTACAAGAGTTCGCAAATCATTTCGCACTAATACGATATCCGCCGCCTCAATGGCTACGTCCGTACCATGACCGATACCAAATCCAATATCTGCTAGCGCTAAAGCTGGCGCATCATTGATACCATCTCCCACCATGCCAACGGATTTTCCTTGACTTTGTAATGTGGCGATGGTATTTGCTTTATCTTGTGGCAGTACTTCCGCTACTACGTGAGTAATTCCTGCTTGGGCAGCTATATAGTTCGCTGTACGCGCATTGTCTCCTGTCACCATCCACACATCGATGCCTTGCTCTTGTAAAGCCTTTACAACCTCAGGAGTTTCTGGACGCAATGTATCTGCTACAGCCCAAATACCGTGTACTGTACCGTCTACTAACAAGATGGATACAGAATTGCCTTGTTCTTCCAGACTGTGGATCTCCACTTGCCATGGCGTGATATCAACACCTAGTTCTTGCATCCAGCGAGTATGACCAACCCGAATCAATTTATCCGCTATACGTCCTTCCAATCCTTTTCCTGGAATATCTTGGAAGTCTTTCACGATTATTTGTGGCACGCCTTTGCTAGCACCGTATTTAGCAATGGCTTGTGCAATAGGATGTGTAGATCCTTTTTCAAGATTCACCGTGAAAGCTAAGTTATACATTTCATCACCTGCTGTATATATCACTTTCGTAACAGATAGCTTTCCTTCCGTTAAAGTCCCAGTTTTATCCATGATGATGGCATTGATATGACCTGCTTTTTCTAAAAATTCTGCACTTTTAATAAGCACACCATGTTCAGCTCCTAATCCTGATCCGACCATGATAGAAGTTGGAGTAGCCAAACCTAGAGCACAAGGACAAGCTATGACAAGCACAGCTGTGCCGTACAATAAAGCATCTCCTACTGTGGAACCTAATCCGAAATACCAAATCCCCATAGTAAGGATGGCAATACCAATGACTACAGGAACAAAATAGGATGCCACTACATCAGCTATACGCTGAATGCTCGCTTTCGAGGCTTGTGCTTGCTCTACTACTTTAATGATTTGCGACAACATCGTTGCCTCTCCTATGGCAGTAGCTTTCATAATAAAAGAGCCCGATACATTGACGGTAGCCCCCATAACTTGACTAGAAGGACCTTTCTCTACTGGCACACTTTCACCCGTCAACATCGCTTCATCCACTGTAGAGTTACCTTCTAAGATAATGCCATCCACAGGGATTTTTTCACCAGCACGAACTTGGATTTTGTCACCAACAATAATATCTTTAGTTGGAATATCCATCCACTGTCCATCTCGTTCCACATGAGCTACACTAGGTTGTAGGGCCATTAATTTTTGAATTGCTTCCGAAGTACGCCCCTTTGCAATGTCTTCTAACAATTTTCCTAATAAGATGAAAGTAATCAACCATGCAGAAGTTTCAAAGTACATCTCATGGTGTCCCACTGCCATCTGATAAATACTAAACCCATACGCCACGGACGTACCCAATGCTACTAATACATCCATAGTGAGCGTGCCACTGCGAATGGCCGCAAAGGCACTCGTATAAAAAATCCAGCCTGATCCAAATTGAGCAATCGTAGCTAAGACCAACTCAATTTCATGAGATAGCATCGGCCACTGCCAGAAATAATGTCCCATCATGGATACCATCATCGGAATTGCCATGAGAGCAGCCACCCCTAATCGGATGTATTGCCCTTTATGGGATGGTTGTTCTACCACGCCTCCTTCATCAGTAGCAATATGAGCACCAAAGCCTATTTTTTCAATGGCTGCAATCACTTCTGTCGCACCAATAGCGCTATCCTCTGTGTATGTGACTGTACCTTTGTTGGTGAGCAAGTTGACTTTTACATCAGCTACACCCTCTAATTTTTGTACTACTTTTTCTACACGTCCTACGCAGGCTGCGCAATGCATGCCTATAATAGAAAACTCTTCTTTATGCATAATTCCTCCTCATGCTATTTGCTTCTATGTGAAAGATACCTAAATTTCTTAATGTGAATATATTAACACATATCCCATCTTTTTTCTAGTATATACCATATACGATTTTGATTGCTATGGGCTGTCTAACCAAACATGTTAATACAAGTTATTTTACTGTGCCTTTTAAAGACCATACTTTATACCCAACGGCATGATACTAACTTATGTTATACTATAGATATACAAGACTTGTAAACTAATTTTTATTGTTCTTATACAGGAGTTCCTATGTCAGATATACCTCATTCTTATATTACCATCGCCAATGAATTCAGAACTGAATATATCATTGAAAAGTCTCATTTTATAGCTACCATTGCCCCTGTATCTACAGAAGAAGAGGCTCAAGCCTTTATTCAACGCATTTCTAAAGAATTTTGGGATGCTACCCACAACTGCACGGCCTATGCCATTGGACCACGCCAAGAACAACAGCGCTCCTCAGATAACGGAGAACCTTCTGGTACAGCTGGTAAACCTATGCTAGAAGTGTTGAAAAAAACTACGATTACCAATGTGGCTGTCGTAGTCACTCGCTATTTTGGTGGTATCAAGTTAGGTGCCGGTGGATTGATTCGGGCTTACTCTCATAGTGTAGCAAAAGCTGTTCAAGAAGGGCCTAAATTGCTCATTGCACCTCGGCAAATTGTATCTCTTACCATCGACTATTCCTACTTTGGATCTGTGGAACGACAACTGCAAACATTGGAACTCCCCTATCAATCAACATTTACAGATACCATTTCTTTAGAAATATATGTGGAACCAAGTTTTGTAAGTGAGTTAGAAACTACTATCACGAATCTCACAGGTGGTAATTTGCTCTGGGAGTTACAAGACATTCGCATGGTAGAATTACCCTACTCTTTTTCAACCGCTGAAGAGTAGAGTCAGCTTCACAGTAACAGCGAACACTATAGAAAAAAGCCACAGTGTTTTCCTTCACTGTGGCTTTCATGCTATGTATCAGATGATTCCTTCTCTAAGGAATCCATACATTTTGTTTTGCAACACTCAGATACAAATTCGCCTACCGCTTCTTCATCATGTAATTCAGACGTCCATGGATGTGGCCAGCCTTTAATATGATTATCCTTACATTGGCTAGATTCACAAGATTCTAAGCGATGTTCTTTTAAATGTTCAAGCCATGTTGTTAATAAACCCATATAGCCACTTCCTTTCTTACCATTACATGTGCATATTCTATAGTATTTGTCGCACTAAGCCCTATTCTATATATACAGTATACAATAGTGCTCTTCATTTGTAAAATTACAGGTACTTATTATCTTATGACTATTCATTATATATACTGAATCATTTGTATGCCCCTACTCTAATGACTTTATATCGTTATATGCCCATTATTTTTATAATACTATATTTCATGTATATTAATATAAGAATAATAGAAGACGAAATTGAAAATTTATAGTACAATAATAAAGTAAAGGTTAACAATAAGAAGTTCTATTGTACGATGATGTGCGCCCATGAATAGAAATGAACTAACATGACATCTGACTACGTATGTTTAGGAGGATACCATGGATACATCTTACTATTATAATTTTATCATCTTAGTACAAACGGGGAATATGACGCAAGCAGCAGAGATACTGCACATTACTCAACCAGCTTTAAGTAAGCAACTCAAGTACTTAGAAGCAGAGTTTGGTACCCCCCTCTTAGTGATCAAGCGTGGCCAACGTGGAGCTAGCTTTCACCTGACAGAAGCAGGCCGTATTTTCTATGAGAAAGCACAGCAATTATGTTCCATTGAAGAGTCTACCTATGCTGATGTAAAACGCCTTAGCTCTGAAGTAGAAGGCACGTTGCGCATTGCTTCGTCCGCATCTCGGTCCACTGCATTGATACAACAATATTTACACTTTTTCTCCCGTCAATATCCTATCGTTCGTTATGAGATATACGAAGGATTAATGACAGATGTAACAGAATCTTTATTAAATGGTAGTGCTGAAATTGGTCTTTGTAATGAGCAAATGGTTGATTCCAATAAATTTGATATTTTATATACGGAAGCTGAAGATTTATATGCTCTATTCCGCAAGGATTTATTTTGGACAGATCGAGACTTAGAAAGCATTTCTTGGAAAGACATTTCCAAATGCCCGCTCAGTTTGTCTGGTGGTTCTGTACGCATGCTTATGCAAGCACACCACAATGACTTCTCTTCATTAAATGTCATTTCTGTGACCACTACTAAAAGCTCTGCCATCGAATGGGCTCAATCAGGTAGAACTATTGCTATCATCCCTATGGATGGACAAGAAACTGTATCACATCCCGATATGACTCGCATTAAACTATCAGAGCTGACCAATACATTCTATAAAGCTTTCATCACGATCAAAGGGCAACCTTTATCCATGGTGGCACAACAATTTTTAGAATTCTATAAAGCTCATGCTGGTTCTTAATCTTCAAGAACCTATGCAAACTAACAAAGGCTAGTTGATTTCATTCAACTAGCCTTTTCGTATATAATTATGGACTATAATTCATCTGTTTCTTTTAGTAACCCTCGTTGTTTCTTATTCAAGTACAAGAAATATAAAGGTAAAATAATGACGCATCCACCAAGTCCCCAAATCAATTGTTCTGTTTTTGCTTGTGCCAACATCCAAATCGATGTGATGATCGCAATCACAGGGATAATGATGCCACCAGGTATTTTATAAGGACGTTCTTTGTGAGCCCATTTTTTACGGAAAATAATAACAGAAATACAAGTTGGTAAATATTGTGTGAATCGAGAGACTGCGCTAATCGCCGCCAACTGTACGAAGCTACCACTCCATGCTAATAATAGACTGAGTATTCCAGTAACAATACAAGCCACCACCGGTGTACCCCAGCTTGTACGTTTTGCTAGAACACTCGGCAACATACCATCTTCTGCCAAAGAAGTAGCAATGCGTGGTCCCAAGAAGGATTGCGCAATATTAATGCCGCCCATAGACAACAATGTACCTGCTAATACGAAATACATTCCCCAAGGCCCCATAATTTGACCAAATGCAGTTTGTAATGGTGCTTTGTCATTAGCCAAGGCATCTCCCATGATACCAATACACACTGCTAAAACAAGCATATACAATACAGATACAATAATCATCACCGTAATAATAGCACGAGGAAGATTCTTCTTCGGATTTTCCATATCTTCTGCTGCTACAGCAATGGCTTCAAAACCAGTGTAGGCAAAGAATAACAAAATAGCGGCCGCCGCGAAAGACCCAGATACTCCACCATCTGAAAGTTCTACAAAATCTGGTACAAATGGAGTAAAGTTACTGCCATTGATAGCAAATAAACCAATTACAATAAATGCAAATAAAGGAACAAGCTTAGATACGGTAATCAAATTATTTAATATCTTTGTCATATTGACGCCAATAATATTAATAATCGTTAACAGAACGATAATAATAGTGGCGATGACATCTTTCATAAAATCTCCAGATAATGCTGGAATTGCAGCACCTAAAGCAGTAGCAAATCCCACCGCCATAACAGCCCAAGCGATGAGGACAACAATCCATTTCAAGACGCCTACTTCAAAGCCCCAAAAATCTCCTAACGCATGCTTCGCATATAAGTACGGTCCACCATTACGTGTAAAAAAACCTGCTACTTCTGCAAAGCACAGAGCAATACAAATTGCTAAAAATGCATCAAATAGTAACACACCCAAACTAGCTGGGCCAATCAATGCGTAGGCTTTATTAGGTAGCAAGAAAATACCCGTTCCCACAATGGCATTAATCCCTAATAAGACAATACTCCAAAATCCAAATTTACTTGTTTTTTGTTCCATACTACACCTCTTTCTGAGCCGCCAATACAAAATCTTCAAAAATTACCTTATTTAAATCTGTATGACGCATCATTTCTGGATGGAATTGGTAGGTCCGTAAATATGGATACTCTGTGCCTTCCATCGCTTCAACAACAGAATCTTTCGCACGACCTACTACACGCAATCCTTCGCCTACTTCTTTTACAATTTGATGATGATGGGAGTTCACCATCACTTCTTCACCTAGCAGTGTATACAGTTCAGAATCTTTTTCGATGACCATAGAGTGAGTCGGTAGCTCTGCTCTTTGACTTTGGGAATGTTTAATTGTAGCAAAGGCTGGTAAGTCCTGATATAAAGACCCTTTATGAGCTACATTTATAATCTGATGTCCCCGGCAAATTCCCATAATAGGTATACGTCTTTCCTTTGCAAAGGCTAATAAACGCATATCAAAGATATCACGTTCTGGCCAAATCTCACCCAAGCCACGTTCTGGTTCTTCTCCATAGAATTGAGGTGCAATGTCGTGACCTCCAGAAAGGATGAGCCCATCTAAGCGTTCTACCAATGCTTTCAATGTAGCTTCATCCTCTTGAAAAGGGATAATCACCGGAATCCCACCTGCTTCTAATACAGACTGTACATAGTCATCATTCACATAGGATCGTTTATATCCAGGAAATGGTCCTCCCTGATCGATCATATGAGAACCTGAGATACCAATTAATGGTTGTTTCATACACATCACTCTCCTTACTACTTTTGTATGAGTCTATACCTATGATAAAGGATATGCATAGATAATACAACTGCATTCCGTATTCTATCTATAGTTATCTTGTATATCTTTTTATACAATCAGGTTAGAACATATGAGTCTAAATACACAAAAACAGAGATTAAACTATGATAGTCTAATCTCTGTTTCTTATACATACCTATATAATTATAGCAATGGTTTACGTACTACGTCGATGATGGATCCATCACGATATTCGATGATAGCTACTACATCTTTAGGGTCTTGAGATACTGTAATACCTTCTGGTTTACCAACCATGTCGTACGCCATTTGTTGTAACTCTTCAATTGTGTAAATTGGCAAGTTGGAATCTTTGAAACGTTCAATTAAATCTTGGCGATTTGGATTGATCGCGATACCACGTTCTGTGACTAATACGTCGATACTTTCACCTGGTGTGATAACAGTTTCCACACGTTCACGAATCATTGGCAAACGACCACGAATCAATGGGCATGTGATAACTGTTACTTTTGCACCTGCTGCTGTATCGGAATGACCTCCAGAAGCACCCATCAAGATACCATTGGAGTCAGTCATGCAGTTTACGTTGAAATCTGTATCGATTTCTGTAGCGCCCAAGAATACTACGTCTAAGTAGTTTGTCATGCAGTCTGTAGTTGGGTCTGCGTACATGGATGCGCTCATTTCAATATGATTTGGATTGTTATCCAAGGATGCCGCTGCTGTTGTATCGAATGTTTGCGTATCATAAATTGCTTTGATATGACCTTTTTCAAGCATGCTTACTAGTACGCCTGTGGCGCCACCAACACCGAATCCACCAACAACGCCTTTTTTCTCTAATTTTTCACCGATGAATTTCGCCACTGCTAATGGAGCTCCGCCAGCGCCCAATTGGAAAGAGAAACCTTCTTGGATAATGCCAGCTTGATCAAGGAATTCTGCTGCCATTTCAGCAATTTTGATTTGTACAGGGTTTTTCGTAATCCCTACAGCACCAGATGCGATACCTTCTGGATCACCGATAGCCTCTACTTCTACGATGTAGTCTACATCTGTTTGAGGGATGGAGATTGGGTATACATTGTCAATTAAGTTATCTGTTAACAATACAGTTTGATCTGCATAGTGGGAGTCAACCATAGCATAGCCCAACGCACCACAAGCAGATTTGCCTTTACGACCTGTAGCATTACCACGACGGTCACAAGCAGGTACGCCCATGAAAGCTACGTCAATATGAGCTTCTCCAGTGCAAACTGCGCGAGCACGTCCACCATGGGAACGAATTACTACTGGGCGTTTTAATACGCCTGGGTTCAAGCTTAAGAATTTACCCAATGCATCACGAAGACCAGATGTTTCGATGGCTGTTACTGTACCATCTTTAATCATATCAATTAAGAACTCATGACAAGGAGCTAAGGAAGAGTTAAGGATTGTAATATCTTTGATTCCTTTGGCTTGTACACGGTCCATAACTAATTTCATTACATAGTCACCATTACGTAAATGATGGTGGAAGGAAATAGACATACCATCTTTCAAACCTACTTTTTCGATGGCTTCATCAATGGAGCCTAGCAATTTATCTTCACCTGGAGTGTGAAGTTTTACTGGTTTACCTGCACGTGTACCAGTTTCTGTCATTGCAAATTGTCCTTCATAGAGACGACGACCTTGAAGGCATTCTAATTCCATAGGAATGTCACGACCAATTTTATTTAACATCGATTTCTGCTCCTTCCTCAAGCTCTACTTTGATACCTGCTGCACGGGCTTTATCTACCACGCGTTGTGCACGTACTACGATAGGACCGTCAATCATTTTACCATCTACAGCGATAACGCCTTTATTGTTGCGAAGTGCTTCTGCATAGGAGTTCAACACTTTTACAGAATGAGCAATTTCTTTTTCATCTGGCGTGAACACTTCATGGATAATTTTGATTTGGCTTGGGTGAATGCAAGATTTTCCATCATAACCTAATGCTTTGATGAATTCTACTTCTTCACGGAAGCCTTGTGGATCTTTCACATCGGAAAATACTGTGTCAAGCACACGAATACCTGCTTCACGAGCTGCATGAAGGATCGTTTGACGAGCAAATAACAATTCATGAGCTGGTTTATGTTTACCTGTACGAAGGTCAGCACGGTAATCTTCTGCACCAAGTGCGATTGCTACTACACGAGGACCTTGTGCGATTTCACGTACATTGTATAGACCTTTTACAGATTCGATAGCTACGATAATGTTGATAGTACCTTCTTCCCAACCATTCGCTTTTTCTACTTCTTCAATTTTCTTAGCAACGATTTCTACTTCAGATACATCTTCTGTTTTTGGAAGACGAATCAAGTTAGGTTTTGCTGGTACGATGACATCAAGGTCAGCATAACCATATGGAGTTTGTGTTGGATGGTTGATACGAACCACGGTTTCACCTTTGAATTTTAAAGTTTTCAAAGCTTCTGCTGTTAGTAAACGAGCAGTATCTTTTTCTGTAACTGCTACGGAGTCTTCAATATCAAACATGATGGAGTCTGCACCGTGGATATCAGCACTGTTGATCATTTTAGGTGTGTTACCAGGTACGAACATCATGGAACGAGATAAACGTTTTTTTGCTAATTCAGTTAATCGACTCATTATGCTTCGCTCCCTCTTTCTAATGCACCCAATACACGGGCTTTAATCGTATAATCCCAAGCGGCTTTGTCGATAGCCGTTACTTTCACGCCATCAAACCCTGCTTCTTTTACAGTGGTTTCGATGAAAGCACGAATATGCTTACCATAAGCACGCTCAACTTTTGATTTTAATTCTACTTCGATACCAGATGCAATTGGTTCAACCGTTACCAATACATCATTTTTTTCATCAAAGCCAGCCATAGCTGCTTTCACTAGATGTTTCATAGTCAATCCTTTCTCTCATAGGGAATATAGTATGAAAAGTCAGAGACCAGTGATATAGAATCACTGGATTCTGACTTCATTAACCAAAGATACTGTCTATCTACCTGATAGAGCCTAGCTTATTAGATAAAGCCTACGATGGACCACCAAATTGGGCCAAAACCAAGTGTTACCACTAGACCTAATACGGCAATCACAGCACCAGTTACCCACCATTGGCGTACTTCATTGTAACCTTCACCGAAGATGATTGGACCAGGCCCACCACCGAAGTGAGTGACAGCGCCACCAAAGGCATTTGTCATGAAGATCACAAGACCTAATGTCCAAGGATCAATACCCGCTACTTTGCCTACTGTAAAGAATACTGGTACCATCGCTGCAATGTAGGCACTGCCAGATGCGAATAAGTAACGAACCGCTACGGACAATACGGCAATCACCACAAGAGCCAACATTTCATGGTGTCCAAAGTTCATTTGTGCTTCTAACACTTTTGCTAACCAGGTAAAGAAATCTGCTTTTGTTAAAGCGCCGGATAAACCAAGGATACCACCGAACCAGATCAATGTGTTCCAGCCACCTTTATTTTGAAGAGCGTCTTCCCATTTGATGGCGCCGAACATATAGCAAGATACCATCGCTACTAGTGCTACTGCTGTCGCATCTAATTTAAATTTAATACCTACCATTCCTAGGATAGATGGCAATGCCCAACCAAGTAAGGATAAGAAGAAAATAGCAATTAATACTTTTTCACCTGTAGATACAGGACCTAATTCTGCTAACCCTTCACGAGCAATTTTCTTATTGTCGATTTCTTTCAATTCAGGTTTGTTCAATGCATAAGTAACAAATGGTGTGATTAACAATAAGATTAAACCAGGTACGAATAAAGCCACTGCCCAATTTACCCAGTCAATGGAAAGGCCTAGGATTTTTTTGAAATAATCCGCTGCCAATGCATTAGGTGCCATCGCTGTTAAGAATAAAAGGGATGTTACTTTTGTTACCATATATGTATTAGTCATTAAGTAACGACCCACTTTGTTCGCTGTTTCACCAGGTTCAGAACCTAAGGATTTCGCTACGGAGTTCATGATTGGGAATACGATACCACCACAACGAGCTGTATTAGATGGTGTAGCTGGGGAAATAATTCCGTCCAACAACGCTGTTACATAGCCAAGACGAAGTGTAGTATGACCAAATGCATCGATCATATGGTACGCGATACGACGACCCAAACCTGTTTTTACGAAGGCTACAGAAATGGAGAATGCTGCAAAGATCAACCAAGTTGTAGTGGATGCATATCCGGACAATACTTCTTTCGGATTATTTAAGAATAATGCAGATGCACCAATGGCAGATAATACTGCTACTGGAGCTGGGAATGGTTTTAACACCAAACCTACGATAGCGGCTAAATAAAAGCCAAATAATTTCCAAGCGCCGTCAGCTAAGCCTTCTGGAGCTGGAGTGAACCAGATTACCAGTGGTATAGCCCACGTAATCAAGGCATTGATGATTTTTTTGTTCATCTTGTGTCTCCTTACTACATAAGATATAAAAAACATTGCCTACGTCGATTGCACTCTTACTTTCTATAAACGTGAAACTAACTATATAATTAAATACTATATAAGGGCGGTTCACCACTTACTAGAATACTAGAATGTGCAAATATCTAGGTCTTTCTACGCTCCCATTATATCCAATCATTTTAAAAGGGAAAAATAAAAATCCCTTATGGAGCTTATAAAAAATTTATAGTTACGAAAAATCCATTGTTCATGCATTTTAGGAATATATAGTTAACGCCTATATACTGCGATTTATCACTAACCCATGTATATTTTCCACTATTTTTTTGATAGATATACTGAATCATTGCTACTTTTATATAGAACTAAACTATATCCTCTGATCTATATATTCGACTTCATTTATCAGCTTTCATATACATATCATGCAAAAAAGGATAGCTTCCATACTTAGAAACTATCCTTTGCAATATATTTTTATAAGAGAATCATAACCTCTGTTAGGCTATATCCGCTAATATACAATAAAATAACATTCTCTACACAGTATATCCAGGTAATGTAACAATTTGATGATTTGCGTAATAGTCTGTTACATAATCAATGAAAGTTTTTACAGCAATTAATTTAGTGCTCACTGCATCATGGAACAAGTAGGTAGATCGGACTAGAGGGCGGTTATCTTTCATGTGCAGTGGTTCTACATAGATGCCATGCTCACGACAACTACCTAAGCCCATATACGGCAATATAGCCCAGCCTAAGCCTTCACGAACAAAATGACGACATGTTACCATAGAATCTAATTCCATTGCTGGCCGCACATCTCCTACACTATGTTCTTTTTTCCAGTTTTCCACTACTGTGGCAATTGATCCATCTGTGCGATAGTTAATCATGGGAATCTCACGTAGTTCTTCATATTCTACAGGATGCTTATAGGCTAAGCAATAGGGCTCATCAAATAAACGAATTCCATTTTCTACATGATTATATTCACCACGAGCAAAGGCGATCATCACTTCCCCTGAGTTAAACATTTTATTCACATGTGAGCTATAGCCCGTTTTCACTTCAATACGAATATTAGGGTATTGTTTTGTAAAATTGTTCAATAAATGTGGAAGTTCATAATCTGCAAAATTAATGGACGCTGCTATTTTTAGGGTTCCTTGAATTTTCCCTGTTACTTTGCCAATATTTTGACGCAACTCTTCTCTAGAGCGAATCATACGGCGACAATAGTCATAATATAATTCACCTTCCGCTGTTAACGCAATACCATCATTGGTACGGATTAACAGAGGGCGTCCTAGAATGTCTTCTACTTGTTTTAGCCGATAGCTCAATGCTGGCTGTGAAAGAAATAACTTCTCTGCCGCTTTTGTAATATTTCCTTCTTCTACTACAGTCACAAAGGTTTGCCATTCTTTAGCTTCCATACCACCCCTCCTTACCATCTATATATGAATTTAGCATCTAGAATTACATACAAAGGGGGAGCTTCACTGCTCCCCCTACACTTAGTATTATATCATATCTTAGCGACGGCCGAAAATGCGCAACAAGTTAATAAATATATTAATGAAGTCTAGGTATAACCCTAATGCCCCAATTAACTCAACTCGCTCTAAAACACTTTCATCTTCGTAAGCAACTTCCATAATTGTCCGTTTGATACTATAAATATCATACATAACAAACAAGGAAAAAATGCCTACAGAAATATAGCTATACACTAAACTAGCAAAGCTACTCACTTCAAAGAACATCATAATGAGGCTTGCTATGACAAGTGCTATGACAGCGCCAAATAAGAATGTGCCCAGTCCAGACAAATCTTTTTTAACCACAATCCCCAAAAAGGCAAAACTAGCAAACACTGCGATGGCGCCTGTAAATGCATAGAGTACTGCATTCGCTGAATAATGCAATGCCACTACGGTTAATGTCAAACCATTCAGGATAGAGTACAGGAAAAACATCACTTTCAAAAACGTATTCGATGCTGTATATTGTCGCGCTGAAAACAAAAATACAACGCCCAATTCTACTAGCATTAACAGTTTGAAATGAGACCCTGCAAAATGAAACCATCCTTGGTTTGTAATAGCCATTACAGCAATCACAATAGTTGTTAATAATCCCCATACCATCCAAAGCATGGAATTTCTTAATTTACGACTTACAATTTGTTCCACTACTGCTACATCAGCACTTGTTGGTACATGATAATCCATCATATCCTCCTATCTTGCGTTTGCAATTCCTTCATATACATTACCACGAATACCATCCACAGTTACCACTTGACCATTCACTAGTTGCGATTGATCATGGGCTCCCAAAATCACAGGAATACCAAACTGAATACCTGCAATAGCTGCTGTCGATGTATATCCTTCTTCTGCAGTAATAATAGCACCTGCTCGTTTTGCTAGTTCCATATATTCTGGTTCTAGGTCACGAACGACTAAGATACTGCCATCTGCCATAGGGTCTGTAGAATCACCGTGATGAATTGGCCCCGTTACAGACAGTTTACCAACTCCACGACCTTTAATCAATACATTACCAGTTACATGAACACGAATCATATTGGTTGTACCAGACAAACCGGACGGTACGCCAGCTGTCACTACTACCAAGTCACCAGATTGAATTAATCCTTCTCCTAAGGCCGCACTCATAGCGCAGTGTACCATTTCATCAGAGTTGGAATGGGATGGGCCTTGGATAGCTTTCACGCCCCAATACAACTGCATGCGGCGCAAGGCACTTTCATGTGGTGTGACTGCAATAATTTGGCAGTTCGGACGATGACGGGAAATGCTCATGGCTGTAACGCCAGATTCAGTACATGTAATGATGGCACCAGCCCCTAAAGAACGACCTACTTCTACTGTAGCGGAACAGATAGCATCTGTCGTTTTCGCTTCTTCCAACGGTACTGTATGATTACTATTCACATACAAATCAGATGTTTCCGTTACCTTCGCAATCCGAGCCATAGTGGTCACCGCTTCCAATGGATAGTCCCCACCTGCAGTTTCCCCAGATAACATGACTGCATCTGTACCATCTAAAATAGCATTGGCTACGTCACTAGCTTCTGCTCTGGTAGGTCTAGGGTTACTTACCATGGACTCTAACATTTGTGTCGCTGTAATAACAGGCTTGGAGGCAGCATTACATTTTTGAATCATCATTTTTTGCAACACTGGCACTTCTTCGGCTGGAATTTCTACGCCTAAATCACCACGGGCTACCATCAATCCATCGGACACTTCTAAAATTTCATCTAAATTGTTAAGACCTTCTTCATTTTCAATTTTAGAGATGATGCGAATATCTGCCCCTTTGGATTCCAAAATACGACGAATTGCTACTACATCGCTGGCCCGTTGCATGAAAGAAGCTGCCACATAGTCCACGCCCATTTCACAACCAAATACCAAGTCTTTTTCGTCTTGTTCCGACACTGGTGGCAAAGATAAGGATACTCCTGGTACAGCCACTCGTTTACGATTACTCATCATACCTGTATTCATAACAGTTGTATGAATCTCAGTACCATCAATAGAATCAATGCGCAATGTCACAAGGCCATCGGATAATAGAATTTGCTTAGCATCTTTTACATCTTCTGGTAACTCAGCGTGATTCACAGAGCAAATCTCTTTTGTTCCTTCCACATCTCTTGTGGTCAAAGTGAAAGCTTGTCCTTCTTCTAAACATACTTTACCATCTTTAAACAATCCAAGACGAATTTCTGGCCCCTTTGTATCTAACATTAAAGCTACAGGAATCCCCGTTCTAGTAGAGGCTAAGCGAACGAGCTCTATACGCTTTGCTTGTTCCTCATGAGTACCATGAGAAAAATTGAACCGTGCTACATTCATGCCTGCTCGCAACAGGGATTCTACCATTTCCAAGGTATCTGTACTAGGTCCCATGGTACAAACAATTTTAGTTTTTTTATCCATCTTTGTCTCCTTATAGTAACTCCACTGCATTCGCCCCTAATAAGGCTTGCACACGTCCAATGGACTCTTTCGATGGAGTAAAATAAAAACTACGATTCACCGCTAGCGTTCTCTTTTGTGTTTCTAAGAATAGAGAAACGGGGGTGTCTCCTGGTAATTCTTGTAATAACCTTTGCAACTGTTGACTTACTTGTGGTGTATCATGTGCTCGATCTATATGAACACGAATCTGTCGAACTTTCCCATATTCAACTTTTAATGGTTGTACCGATGTAGCTATGAGCTGCACACCCTTTTCATCCGCATCAATACGTCCCTCGATAGCTACCACAGCATCTCGTTGCAATAACATATGTGCTTTCTGATACGCCTGTGGGAATACCACAACTTGTACGGTACCCGTAAAATCTTCTACCGTTAAGGTACACATTTTTTCTTGTCGATTTTTCGTAATTCGATCTACTTTATCTGTAATTAATCCACCGACAGTCAACACTTTCCTATCAAATGATTCTGGATTTTCCCTCAAGCGCCCTACCTGAAACAAGTCCGTCAATTCTTGACGATAGGCATCCAATGGGTGGCCTGTAATATAGAATCCAGTGTATTCTTTTTCATCTTTTAGTTTTAAATCTTTTGGCAAGTCTGGCAAATCTGGGACATGGATTGTCTCCATTTCTTCCACATCTGCAAATAAACTAACGGCACCAATAGCACTACTTTTTTGGCCTTTCGAACCAATACCTTGCGCTTGCTCATAAATTTGTAACAATTGATTGCGGTTTTCTTTGAAAGAATCCATCGCTCCACATCGAATTAAACTTTCCAATAGTCGCTTATTGACCACACGATATGGGATGCGTTCGCAGAAATCAACAATGGAAGTAAATTGCCCATTTGCCTTTCGCTCTGCTAGCAACTCTTCGATAGCATTATCGCCCACATTTTTAATACCACCTAAGCCAAAGCGAATTTGACCCTCTTGTACAGTAAACATACGCTCTGAGTGATTGATATCTGGGCCTAATACTGCCACTTGTTTCGCCTTACAAATATTGATGTAATTCGTCATTTTATCCATGTTACCCATAAAGCTTGTCATAGTAGCAGCCATGAATTCTGGGAAATAATGGGCTTTCAAATACGCTGTTTGATACGCAATATACGCATAGGCGGCAGAGTGGGATTTATTGAATCCATAGCCTGCAAAGTATAGCAAGAGATCAAATACTTCATTGGCTAGCTTCTCATCAATACCATTATTCACAGAACCAGTCACAAAGGAATCTCGTTGTGCTTTTAGTACCGATTCCTTTTTCTTTCCCATAGCACGGCGCATTAAATCCGCTTGGCCTAACGAGAATCCACCCATAGCGGAGGCAATCTGCATAACTTGTTCTTGGTATAAAATAACTCCAAATGTGTCCTCTAAAATAGGCTCTAATATAGGGTGTAAATAGGTCACTTCTTTTTCTTTGTGACGACGCTTGATGAAATCTTCTACCATACCAGATCCCAACGGTCCCGGACGATAAAGGGCCACTAAAGGAATTAAATCTTCAAAATGTTCTGGTTTTAAGTCCATCACCAGTTTAGTAATCCCTTCGGACTCTAATTGGAAGACACCTGCGGTTTCCCCTTTACATAAGATTTCACAAGACGCCTTGTCATCTAATGGAATGGCATCCAAGTCTAACTCGACACCATGATTTTCCTTAATGAGGCGTAATGCCTCGCCCATCACCGTCAACGTACGAAGCCCCAAAAAGTCCATCTTCAATAGGCCTAGTTCTTCGATATTATCTTTATCATATTGCGTGACAAAACCATCTTCATTAGAGTTTTGTACCGGCACATACTCATCTAGAGGCGCCGCTGAAATTACGACCCCTGCTGCATGGGTAGAAGAGTTACGAGCAATTCCTTCTAAGCGCAAGCAAAGATCAAATAATTCTTTTACGGATTCGTCTGTATCATACAAGTCTTTGAGTTCTTTTACTTCTAAAGCTTTTTTTAACGTAATACCCAATTCATTAGGAATCATTTTTGCTAGTCGATTCACCTCTGGCAAAGGCATATCTAGCACTCGACCTACGTCACGGATGACGGCACGAGCCGCCTCGGTACCAAAGGTAATAATTTGTGCCACTCGCTCTTGTCCATATTTTTCTGTCACATAGTCGATGACCTTATTGCGAGTTTCATAGCAAAAGTCGATATCGATATCAGGCATGCTCACCCGCTCTGGATTCAAGAACCGTTCAAAGAGCAAATCATATTTAATAGGATCTAGACCTGTAATTCCCAGTAAATAGGCTACTACAGAACCTGCTGCACTACCACGACCTGGGCCTACTAGTACCCCATGTTCACGCGCATATTTGACATAGTCCCAAACGATGAGGAAGTAATCTTCAAAGCCCATGCGACTAATAACACCTAACTCATAATCGAGTCGCTCTTGTAATACCGGTGTTACCTCTGGGTAGAATTGAGGAATATAGGACTCGCAGACTTTGCGCAAATAAGAATGTGCTGTTTCCCCTTCTGGTACATCAAATTTTGGCAAATGGTGGGCATCAAAATTGAACTCTACATGACAACGTTCCGCAATTTTCAGCGTATTATCCAAGGCTTCTGGAATATGTCCAAAGAGTTCTTCCATTTCATCGCCGCTTTTCATGTAAAACTCATTACTGAAAAACTTCATACGATCTATATCATTCCGCCTTGCACCCGTAGCAATACATACCTTGATATCATGAGCTTCTGCATCATCGGCATAGACATAGTGAAAGTCATTGGAACACACAAGTCCTACACCATACTGCTCCGCCATCTCTACTAATACATCTTGCACACGCAATTCCTTTGGGTCTCCATGGTTCTGAATTTCTAGGAAAAAGTTATCCTTTCCATAGGTCTCCAAATACCATTCCAAAGCACGATGAGCTCCCTCAATGTTGTCCTGCAAAATCAGTTGCGGAATTTCCCCTGCAATACAAGCACTCAAAGCAATGATTCCTTTATTGTAAGTAGACAGCAACTCTCGGTCTGCACGAGGCTTGCGGTAGAACCCTTCTGTGGAGGATTTCGACACAATTTTTACAATGTTCTCGTATCCTTCCATGGTTTCTGCTAAGAGAATTAAATGCTTTAATCGTTCATAGCTCTTGCCTTCAGGTCGGTCAAAACGACTGCCTTCGGTGACATACACTTCGCATCCTAAGATGGGTTTGATGCCTTGTGCCATTGCCTCTTTATAAAAATATATGGCCCCATACATATTACCGTGGTCCGTTAATGCTAGAGCAGGCATATTGAGTTCTTTCGCACGACTCACCATTTGTGGCAATCGGCTAATGCCATCAATGAGGCTATATTCACTATGACTATGCAGATGTACAAATGGTCTCATGGGCCCTCCTCAATAACGTAACACAGTATGCTTTCATTCCCTTTATTATACCATACATTGCATATTTCAGTGTACCGTGAAAGCATTTGACACCTATCAATTACTGCATGCTTTCAAACTTAAAAACGTCTATGTAATTCGCACAGCAAATTACATAGACGTTGTTTTATTTGATACATGTATTGCTTGGTACATCGATGCTAGGTAAATTTATGTATAATATGTCTTCATCTCCTCTTTCACTTGTTTCCAGTTCGGCAACACATCGCTCATGACCTTGTAAAATCGTGACGAATGGTTCGCCTCGATGAAGTGTGCAAATTCATGAACCATCACATAGTGAGCAAACTTGGTAGGTCCTAAGAGCAATCGTGTATTCATAGTAATCGTTTCTTTGAAAGGCATACAAGAGCCCCAACGGCTTGTCATATATCGCAAGCGCACAGTCGGTCTCGGCACTGTATACCCTGCTTGTCGAAATTCATCATGAACTTGTTTTGCTAACTTTTCCATGAAGTCCTGCCCTAGGATTTTCCAAAAGGTAAGCCACATGCGTTCTACTTTGCTAGCATCTATGGTCTCGGGGTCACTTGGATATCGTACGAGCAATGTATCGTTTGCTACTGTTACTGCATAGGTAGATGATTTTCCTCGTAATAGTTTACCGCTGGATGCATTGCGTGATAACAGATTCCTCTGTGATGGTTTACCTTGTAACAAATTGCCACACACTAAATTACCCTGCGAAGAAGTTTCCAAATAAGCAGATACTGTATGAGGCTTTTCTAATATGACTCGATACATCTGACCCATCACCATCATCTCTGTATCTAAGGCAGGTATCATGGGATGCCCTCCTCTGTTCTTTCGGTTTTGTAGTGCCTTTTCTATAAAAGCTCGATGACGACAGATGAAGGCTTCTATCATCCCTAATGGCACACGAGGAGAGACAGACACTCGCACTACACCACTAGTAGTGACACGAAGATTCATGTTCTTCACGTGTTTTCTATGCAGTTCATATGTGATGCTACCATCTGGCAGTGTGCGAAGTTCCTTCATCCTGTCTCCTATATCATTAATACTATGTTAGTCATATACCTATTATAGGCTTTCACCACTATAAAATACAACAAAATATCGTTGCATAACTAAAAAGCACAGGGCGGCAACCCTGTGCTTTTTTTGGTGTTATCAATGCTAGATAATCCTTGTTGTTTTAGCTACTGTTAGTATATCACAATTACCCTACAAATTCCAGCCTTGTTTCATTTTTCTTCTATCTGCTGCCTCTCAGATACATGACCTTTATATTCATCCTTATACTTTCCATGCGCAGTTTCTCTATTTTGAGAGATAGAAGCTAAGTCTTTCAATGGAATTACTCCATGTAGCATATGTAATTATTTTGCTGCTTTTGCTGCTTTCGCACGAGCGGAACGATCCAAGATCGCTTTACGCATACGGATGTTTTCTGGTGTTACTTCTACCAATTCGTCATCGTTGATCCACTCTAGAGCTTGTTCCAAGCTGAAGATACGTGGAGGTGTTAAACGAACTGCCTCATCAGAGGAGCTAGAACGCATGTTAGTAACATGTTTCTTTTTATTCGGGTTTACGTCCATGTCGTTTTCACGAGCATTTTCGCCGATAACTTGGCCTGTGTATACTGGCACGTTAGCACCTAAGAATAAAGTACCACGGTCTTGTACAGAGTTCAAGCCATATGGTGTCGTTTCACCGTCTTCGAAAGCTACCAAGGCACCGCGCGTACGGCCTGGGATATCCCCTTTGTATGGTGCATAGCCATGGAATACATGGTTCATGATACCATTACCTTTTGTAGCTGTTAAGAATTGCGCACGGAAACCAATCAAACCACGAGCAGGTACTACGAATTCCATACGTAAGTAACCAGCTAATTCCACCATGTTGATTAACTCCGCTTTACGAACGCCCAAGTTTTCCATAACAGCGCCCATAAATTCTTGTGGCACGTCGATCGTTAAATGCTCCAATGGTTCACATTTTTGACCATTGATCTCTTTGAAAATTACACGAGGTTTACCCACTTGTAATTCGTAACCTTCACGGCGCATCGTTTCAATCAATACTGCCAAATGCAATTCGCCACGGCCAGATACTTTGAAAGAGTCCGGAGAATCTGTTTCTTCTACACGCATGGATACGTTAGTTTCTACTTCTTTGAACAAACGGTCACGTAAATGACGACTTGTTACATAGTCACCTTCACGACCTGCGAATGGAGAGTTATTAACAGAGAACATCATGGACAATGTTGGTTCGTCGATGGAGATGGTTGGTAGTGCTTCTGGATTTTCTGCATCCGCCACTGTTTCACCGATATTGATGTCATCAATACCTACGAAAGCGATGATATCGCCCATGCCCGCTTCATCAGTTTCTACACGATTCAAACCATTATATGTGTACACACGACCAATTTTACCTTTACGAGTGCTTTCACCATTCATCAACACAACTTGTTGATTTGGTTTCATACGGCCACGAACAATACGACCTACTGCAATTTTACCTACGAAATCATCATAGTCAAGGGTAGTTACCATGAACTGCAATGGACCATCGATGTCGCCTTCTGGAGCTGGAATTTCTTTGATCAATACATCGAATAATGCCGTCATATCTGTGGAATCATCTTCCATGGATGCTTTCGCAATGCCATCACGAGCCGATGCGTATACCACTGGGAAGTCCAATTGATCATCGTCTGCTTCCAATTCCATGAACAATTCTAATACTTCGTCTTCTACTTCATGAACACGTTGGTCTGGACGGTCAATTTTGTTGATGACCACGATTGGTTTCAAACCTTGTTCCAAAGCTTTGCGCAATACGTATTTCGTTTGTGGCATTGGACCTTCGAAGGAGTCAACCAATAACAATACGCCGTCAACCATGTTCAATACACGTTCTACTTCACCACCGAAGTCAGCATGGCCCGGTGTGTCCACGATGTTGATTTTTACATCGTTATGCATAACGGCTGTATTTTTGGAAAGGATCGTAATCCCTCTTTCACGTTCTAGGTCGTTAGAGTCCATTACACGTTCAGCAACTTTTTCATTATCACGGAAAATATGACTTTGTTTAAGCAATGCGTCTACCAACGTTGTTTTACCATGGTCAACGTGGGCGATAATCGCCACATTGCGAAGATTTTCACGAATCATTCTATACTCCTTTATCTACTTAAGTAGGGTATTCCTAATATTTGTACAAATCGTACTACGACAGTCTATTATATACTTTATTTTAGGATTTTACAAGGAAATAGCCATACTTTCATGACAACATATCTATAGTAGTCAAACATTTGTGACAATAGATTACTTTACAACATGGCATCCCCAGCCACTATATTCCCCGTCAAACTCTTCTGCCAAATCCATAAGATACCAGACTATTTCATCTATATTTTCAAAAGCATCTTCCCTACCAATGACAAGTACATATGGATATTCCTTATCTATATCCTCATTGTCGGTCAGATTTTCTGATGAAAGTTTTATAAAACCGTCTTCCATTACTTTGGCTAAAAAGGCTTCTCCATTTTTTTCTGTTTTAAAGAGTAGGCAATGTTCAAGCACTCTCGGCACCATACTATCACCATCACTTTTAATATCCTCAATGAGCCTCATATTCATAATACTTTGGTATTCATATCTGTCAGGATACAGTGCCTGAAAATACAGTTCCCAGCCAGGATCATCTACTACTGCCAATGTATAGGCATAGTCAGGGAAGTTTTCTGACATCACCGCAGAAATTTCATCGTAGTACCCCAACCCATTCTTAGTATAGGCAAAAATACGTACCCGCTCATCGCATTTCACAACGCCTGCTAACATGTCTCCATGTTGTTTAACAATCTCTTCTACAGCATCTTCTATAGAATATACATATTCCCCTTCTTCTCTTGTAGGAAAACCGTTGTCATCAGCATTCTTATATAATATTTGTAAATGTAATCTTTTAGGGTAGTTTGCAGTATATTCAAAATCCCTAAGAGCTAAATTGACTCTAATCACAGCCGGCAAGTCATACGCAAATGAATTGCATAAATAAACGCCCCACTCTTCATCAATGTCTCCAACTTCTTGATTGATTACTTTCTCCGTAGCCACATTTGCTCTTTTTTCTATTTCTTCTTTACACTCTTTTACTACTAATAATGCATCCTTATCCTCAGGATCTAACTCCGCCCAACGCAAGGCATAAGGAATCGCTTTTTCTTCCTCATGAGTTAAATATTGATAGGCATATGCCATACGCATATTCCATTCAGCTTTATCTTTCCCCTCATCTCTAACCGAATTCAAAATATCTATCGATTTTAATAAAAATTTATCGCCAATAAAACTAGGTGTTCCTTGATCATCATTGCCGATAATCGCAAAGTTTTGATAAGCACGAGCAAGCTGATACCATACTTGGTAATCCCGTTCTTCCATAGGGATGCTTTCCAATGCTGTCATACATTCTGTATATGAATCTTCATCCGTAAGCTTTTCAATATACGCCAAAAATTCTTCGCGATTTTTTGAATTCCATTTCATGTTAAGTTACCTCCACTTTTTATCGTTTATCAAACATTAAAAATATAACCCCACAAATTGCAAGTAACAGTCCACACAGTCCTATAAAGACTCTATAACCTTTCTCACCCCACACTTCAAAAATAAATGCGTGTCGTGCCTTATCTCCGACTGTAGCTTGATATACCCATTTCCAATCTCGTATAGCACCAATTAAAAATAGTAGTCCACCTGCTATCAAGACATACTGGTAATGTGCCTTTAACCATTCAAATACTCCATCCATATCGTTTATCCACTTCCTCTATCAAGCATTTCTCTCATTATTTCTCTTTTTCACACGCTAAAGATTCTTCACTCAAGCACCATTCTCTCAACTTTTTAGAAGATTACTTTTTCTTTTTTACCGCCGATTGTAAAAGCTCTCGTATTCTCCTTCAAATACAAACTTTTCTGGGTGAGATTTGATGTAGTTTAGTTCGTTTTCTTCACCTTCATAATCGTAAATGAAATCATCGGCTTCATCTAATATCTTAAAAAATTCTTCTCCGTATTTTTCTTCCAACATTTCTAGCATATAGTATCTTTCTTCTCTACCAAAAGATATTGTCCCACCACAATAGTCTACAACTTTTTGAAAATTACCTGCATATTCGTCCATTCCAAAATGTTTGAAACCTTTTATTGCATCTTCCCAAACTATCCCTGTAGGATTATATAAAAACTGATGATGACCTCCATTATTTACTTCTACAAAATACCAAGTAATAGCTAATAAATATCTTTGCTCTAAAGTGAAAGTCTGCGCTGATTGAATATACTCATCATATCCTTCATAAATATTAATTGTTTCCCACATTGGATCAACAACATCATAATAAGAGCTTTCATCTAAACTTTTAATATTTTCTATGGTAATCTTTGCGTATGTTAATTTCTTTTCTGTTTCACCCATTTCAATTGTCTCCTCTATATTTTCATTTTCTTAATTGATGTATTCAAAATATTTTTCTGTTAAAATAGGAGGTTTCATATTTTACTTCTCGTAATTAATAAACTTATGCAAGTTCTAACTCACAGATAACTCTTTTGGTATCCAGTTCGTC